>NZ_CAUVFT010000039.1:0-16981 GCF_963551295.1 uncultured Veillonella sp. | reverse complement strand
GCGTTTGCGGGTAGTACGCCAAATTCTATAGTATCCTTTGGCAATGAAAGTTTTACACGGCAACTTCAAAATGTCGGTGCTGGTAGAGTATCTGAAACATCTACAGATGCTATTAATGGATCTCAATTACATGATGTTGCACTTGAAGCACAAAAACATACTACCATTAAACCCGAAAACGATAATATTACAGTTACCGAAGGAACAAATGACAATGGTAGTAAAAATTATACTATAGGTTTAAATTCTAATTTGATTAATAAAATTAATAACTTAAGCAGTGATACTAGTAGTATACGTAATATTATTAATGCTAATCAAAAAGAAGCGCACAAAGGCATTGCAGGAAGTGCTGCACTTGCAGGTTTACATCCATTAGATTTTGATTCAGACCATAAATTAGATGTTATGGCCGGATATGGACATTATCATAATGCTAATGCTGTTGCTATTGGTGTTGCATATCGTCCGAATGAAGACTTAATGATTACTGTTGGTTCTACCGTTAATGGTGACGATGATACTGTTTATAATGCTGGTATCTCTTATAAATTGGGAGCTAAATCTACAGTATCCCGTTCTAGAATGGCAATGGCCCGTGATTTAGCTGATGCCAAACGTCAAATCGATGAACTACAAGCCGATAATGAAAAAATTAAATCTATTTTAAATTCTGTATTAGGACTTGATGATACTCAATTGTCTAAGTTGAATCATTAATTTGTGGAAATTTAAAAAGTTTTCTATTAAATATTGATTCTTAGTCAAATGTTGGGGTATTCACTCTACGAGTCTTCTTTGGCACCAATCATATTTATGGTTGGTGCCATTTCTTTTGCTCAACAGTAGAATACGTACTCTAAATCTACCAAAGTGGCGAAGTCCATAGCTTATCCGTTTTAATTCTTTAATTTTCTTGTTAGTTCCTTCTGTGTATCCATTAGAATATGGAAGTAAGAATACATTAGTTAATTGCGTCATCCATGCAGGAAATGATGTAAAGAATTTATTAAATTCATTTAAGCCAGATGCTTTTACTAATTCCAACCAATGCGTTAAATGTGCAGCTATTCTTTTAAACTCATCAATACCAATAACAGTAGGTAAGGTCTTGGACTTAGGTATAGTAATCATAGAGCAATAACGTAATATTGTAGTAATAGATGTATCACACTCGTTAGCAATAGCTGTATAGGTTACATTTTCAGTAAGTTTATCAAATAGCATTCTAATATTAGTGACACTTAGTTACATATGTTTTCGTACAATTCGTAGCTATTTGTAATATATTCTTGTTTTACATTATGTAAAAATTCAGTATAATCAGTAGTAGGCATATAAGCTCACATCCTTTCTTTAGGACTTTGACACTTTTATTGTAAAGTATGTGAGCCTTATATGCTTATTTTTTACAAAAAAATAATGTTGGAAGTGACACCGTAGTGGCGTCACCCCAACATTTATTATAGAACCAAAGTTGCTACCCTTTTTATTATATTTTTATAACTCTTTTTAGATATATTGTTTTTTGTTATAATTACAATTAGAAAGGTCTGCTTTGTTTTAAATTATTTTTCTTTATAACTATAATAAATCAAAGTAGTCTTATTTTTGTTTCCTGGCACTGCAAATACATTACATAATAATCAAGATTTAGCGATTTTTGAATTATTACTATAATTATGTGATAATGATTATTAAGATGAATACTTGCCTGTTTTTAAAAAGGTGTTTTTTACAGAGCGTATTTCAATATAGAGAGCGTAATTTTAGTGTAACAGGAGGAATTTAGGAGGAAAGTTATGAATCGGATTTATAAAGTCATTTGGAGTCGGGTGAAAAACTGTTATGTGGTTGTTTCGGAAATCGCTAACAACCGCGGCAAGATTAATGGAAGCGGTGGCACAGGTGTGCGCACTCTTTTATGTGCACTCGCATTAGTGGGGAGCGTAGCACTGCCACTAAACGTTGCTCAAGCGGTAAATCCTGCCGGAACGGGGGCAGGTGTAGCCTGGGGTGATGGAACCGATAGTGGAGCCGATCAGCACAATGTGGCGATTGGTGGTTATGCTAAGGCGCTTGGCACGGTTGCTTTGTCGTTAGGAGCACATAGTGAGTCTACAGGAGCATATTCTACCGCCGTAGGTGGCGGATCACATGCTACTGCTCAAAATGCGGCAGCAATTGGTCCTTGGTCTAAAGCGAGCGCAGAAAATGCGGTTGCTGTTGGTGCAAATGCTGAGTCTAGTGGAGAATATGCTGCTGCTATCGGTGGCGGCGCCAAGGCGAAAAATGAACATGCCATTGCTGTTGGTAGCCTCTCTGAGGCTACGGGAAAAGCCTCCTTGGCGGTGGGGAATAACTCAAAAGCTTTGAATAATTATGCTTATGCAATCGGTGGAAGCTCAAAGGCGACAGGTCAGTGGTCTATCGCTATGGGTACGAATGCGACGGCTCAGGAAGATGCCAGTGTAGCGATTGGTACTTGGGCAGAGGCGACAAAGGGGCAAGCCATGGCTATCGGCTATCAAGCTAGATCAAGAGCTATAGGGGCAACGTCTCTCGGTAGACTTTCTTTGGTTAATGCAGTAGATGGTACTGCGATAGGGTCTTCAACCTCCGTTACGGGCCTAAATGGTACGGCGATAGGTAACAAGGCTAATGTATCAGTAAAGAATGGCGTAGCTATCGGTAATGAAGCAAACGTGGCGAATGAAAATGCCGTGGCTATCGGTGCCGGATCTGAAACTGCAGCAGCGGTTGGTACAGCATCTGAAATGATCAATGGCGAAGTACATAATTTTGCAGGCGTTAACCCTGGTTCTACGGTAAGTGTAGGTAAGGCAGGTGCGGAACGTACTATTACCAATGTTGCAGCAGGTCGTCTTTCCGCTACATCTACCGATGCTGTTAACGGCAGCCAACTATATGCGGTAAATACGGAAGTAAATAAAGGCGTAGTTTATGCAGGTGATGTAAAGGCTGCAGGAGCTAATGATAATAAATTTACTCAAAGATTAGGTGCGCAAACTAATGTCGTTGGTGGCGTGGCTGATGTATCTAAATTGAGTGATAACAATATCGGTGTAGTATCCAATGGATCTAATACACTAAATGTTAAATTGGCTAAAGAACTACAAGGCTTGACTAGTGTAACGACCGGCAATACCGTAATGAACACTGATGGTGTGACTATCACCGGAGGTCCGAAAATCGTAAAAGATGGTATTGATGCGGGCAACAAACAAATCACAAACGTTGCCAGCGGCGGAGATGTAATTACAAACGGCGCTAATATCGGCGATATCAACCGCATCGTTACTGCAAAAGACAAATACGTAACCGGCGGTACTGCAACGTACCAAGCTAATGGTGACGGCACTGCAAATCTAACCGGTACAAACGGTTTGACCGCTAATGTGACAGGTCTTAAAAATAACTTTGTTACAAGCGGCAGCGTATCCAATGACGGTAAAACGTTGACATTGGAACGTAATGATACAGGTAAAGTTAATGTCGATTTGAGTAATGTATTTACCGAAGTGGCAAAAGGTGACTATCGTTTGGTAGCAAACCCTGAGCCAAATAGCCAAGGTAAATATAAAGCTGACAGCGACGGCAATATGGTATTGACTGTAGCTAATGATAAAGGCGATAAGAAACAAGTTACATTGACAGATATCGCATCCAAAGCGCAACAAGATACCAATACAACAAATATCACAAATATTAACAATACCATTGCGAAAGGTTTGAACTTCGCTGGTGATACCGGTGCAGACATCAACAAGCAATTGGGCGAGAAGTTATCCATCAAGGGCGGTGCTTCTGCGGACTTGACAGACAACAATATCGGTGTAATATCTGATGGTGCTCAACTAAATGTTAAGCTTAAAAAAGATGTTAACCTAGGTCCTAACGGTAGCTTGACTATTAACGGAAAAACTTATGTCAATAAAGACGGTTTGAATGCGGGTGGTCAAAAAATTACTAACGTAGCACCTGGTACTGCTGGAACGGATGCTGTCAATGTGGATCAATTAAATGCTGCTATTGGCGGTACATCCAAAGCGACAACCGTAAAAGCTAAGGATGCTAACGTAACCGTTACAGAAGGCGTTAACGCTGCTGGTGGTAAAGAATATACAGTTGGATTAGGTGATAAGGTTACTCTTGGTTCAGATGCTGATAAGAAAGTTGTTGTAGATGGCACTACCGGTATGATTACGGCCGGAGATAAGGTGACTATTAACGGTACAACAGGCGATATTAAGGCCGGAACAGTTAAAATAACCGGCGCAGGTACGGTAAACGAATTGACTAACCGTACATGGGATATCGATAATCCTACAGTTGTACATGGTCAAGCGGCAACAGAAGACCAATTGAAACATGTTAGTGACGGTGTAAAAAATAACAAAACCGATATTACAAACATCAATAACACCATTGCAAAAGGCTTAAACTTCAAGGGCGACGATGCAACTGTTATCAATAAACAATTAGGCGAACAGTTAGACATCAAAGGTGGTGCTGATGCAAATAAATTATCTGATGACAATATCGGTGTAGTATCTGCAAATGGTGCACTTAATGTTAAATTGTCAAAAGAATTGAAAAATTTGACTAGCGTAACTACTGGTAATACTGTTATGAACACGGATGGCTTGACTATCACTGGCGGTCCTAAGATTGTCAAGGACGGCATCGATGCAGGCAGTAAGAAGATTACTAATGTAGCAGCCGGTACTGATAACACGGATGCAGTTAACTTTGGTCAATTGAAAGACGCTGTTGCAGCAGGTAAAACTATCCTTAAAGACGGTAAAAATACAACCGTTGAAGGCGATGGCTCCGCTAATAATCCATACAAAGTTAACGTAAATGACGATCTAGTGCTTGGTAAGAAGGGTGCTGACGGCAAAGACGGCTCCATCGGAGTTAACGGTAAAGACGGTTCTGCTGTTGTTATTAATGGTAAAGACGGCTCTATCGGCTTGAATGGTAAAGATGGTGCTAACGGCATCTCCATTAAAGGTGGCGACGGTAAACCTGGCGTTGACGGTACAAACATCACTCGTCTCGTTATCGAAGAAAAGAATGGCGAGAAACATGATGTTGCTACTCTAGATGACGGTATGATGTACGGTGGCGATACAGGCGCTGTTATCAAGAAGAAACTTAACGGACAAGTTAATGTAGTCGGTGGTATTACTGATGTAAACAAATTGACTACTGATGACAATATCGGCGTTGTATCCGATGGTGCTAACAACTTGAAAGCTCGTCTTGCTAAGGACTTGAAAGGTTTGAACAGCGTAACTACCGGTAATACTGTTATGAACACTGATGGCTTGACTATCAATGGCGGTCCTAAGATTGTTAAGGACGGCATCGATGCAGGCGGGAAGAAGATTACTAATGTAGCAGCCGGTACTGATAACACGGATGCAGTTAACTTTGGTCAATTGAAAGACGCTGTTGCAGCAGGTAAAACTATCCTTAAAGACGGTAAAAATACAACCGTTGAAGGCGATGGCTCCGCTAATAATCCATACAAAGTTAACGTAAATGACGATCTAGTGCTTGGTAAGAAGGGTGCTGACGGCAAAGACGGCTCCATCGGAGTTAACGGTAAAGACGGTTCTGCTGTTGTTATTAATGGTAAAGACGGCTCTATCGGCTTGAATGGTAAAGATGGTGCTAACGGCATCTCCATTAAAGGTGGCGACGGTAAACCTGGCGTTGACGGTACAAACATCACTCGTCTCGTTATCGAAGAAAAGAATGGCGACAAACATGATGTTGCAACATTGGATGACGGCATGAAATATGGCGGTGATACAGGCGCTGTTATCAAGAAGAAACTTAATGAACAAGTTAATGTAGTCGGTGGCATTACTGATGTAAATAAATTGACTACTGATGACAATATCGGTGTTGTATCCGATGGTGCTAACAACTTGAAAGTTCGTCTTGCTAAGGACTTGAAAGGTTTGAACAGTGTAACTACTGGCGATACCGTTATGAACAGTGATGGCTTGACTATCAATGGCGGTCCTAAGATTGTTAAGGACGGTATTGATGCCGGCGGTAAGAAGATTACTAATGTTGCTGAAGGTACCAATGGAACAGATGCAGTAAATGTTAACCAATTGAGTAAAGCGGTAGCTGGTGCTACAACAAAACTAGAAAATGGCAAAAATACAACAGTGACCTCCACAACTAATAATGATGGATCTAAGACATATAAAGTAAATCTCAATGATGATATTACTCTTGGAACAGATCCTGATAAGCAAATCTCCATTAAAGGTTCTGAAGGCACAATCCAAGCAGGTAAAGTAACTATTAACGGTACAGGCGGTACAGTGAATAACTTGACTAATAAGACTTGGGATCCTGATAACATCACTAGTGGACAAGCAGCAACCGAAGACCAATTGAAATTGGTTTCCAACGAAGTTGGTAAACATTCTTCTGTATCGGAAGGTAGCAATATTAGCGTAACTAAAGGAACAAATGCAAATGGTGGTGTAGACTACAAAGTATCTGTAATCGATACACCGACATTTAAATCGGTAACAACTGGTAACACGGTGATGAACAATAGTGGCTTGACAATTAAGAACGGTCCTAGCATCACAGAAACCGGTATCGATGCAGGTAATAAGAAGATTACTAATGTTGCAGCAGGTACGGCTGATACGGATGCCGTTAACGTTAGCCAATTGAAACAAATTGGCGGCAATATCAAGAACATTGATAGCCGTGTGAACAGAGTTGGCGCAGGTGCAGCGGCATTGGCAGCACTTCATCCTCTAGACTTCGATCCTGATGATAAATTGGATATCGCTGCAGGCTATGGTAATTATAAAGACGCTCATGCAGTTTCAATCGGTGCATTCTACCGTCCAAACGAAGATACTCTATTTAGTGTAGGCGGTTCCTTCGGTGGTGGCGAAAACATGTTGAACGCCGGCGTTAGCTTGAAACTTGGTCAAGGCAATCACGTATCTACTTCCAGAGTAGCTATGGCGAAAGAACTTAAGGATCTTCGTGCGGAACTTGAAAATATGAAGGGCGCACTCATGAAAGTATCCGAAGGTAAACAGCTTAACTCCTTGGATTTGGATAAGATGCAACTCTTCCCAGATGTGCCTGAAAACCACTGGGCATATGACTATGTGGCAACATTGGCAGGTAATGGCATCATCGTTGGCTACCCAGACGGTAAGTTTGGCGGAGACCGCATGATGACTCGTTATGAAATGGCTGCTTTGATTTACAGAGCTATTCAAAACGGTGCTGTTGCCGATGAACAAATGGCTAGAGCTCTTAAAGAATTCCAACCAGAACTTGAACGTATCAGAGTGGATACTATTTCTAAACATAAAGATGGTACTCCTGATATTCAACGTGTTCGCGTTATCAAAGGTCGCGGTTAATTGAAGCGAAAGGCTTTCATATGAAAAAATTGTGTTTTCTTGTGATTGGAATATTATCAATACTATTGCTGTCGGGGCCTATGGCCTCGGCGGCAGATGGTATTACCGTAAGAGGTCAGTTTGAAGGGGCCTATGCGGAAAATGTATATCGTTTTGTCACTCCTGAGGGACAAGAAATTCCTGCCATGATTGAAAATGGAGGCAAGATAATGAGTTACACGCCTTTTCAGGCATCAGGTTATATAGCCCATAATCAGGCTCAACAACCTATACTGATTATCCAAAAAGTGGCTTATGAAGATCGCCTTCCAAATCAACCCATGGTGAGCTACAGAAAAGATGTTGAAGATTCTTCTTCAAAGATAATGACACGGAAACCATCTAAGGTTGAGATAACTCGTGATGCAGGCTATTTTCAAGGCCCTGTAAAGAGCGATCTTAACAATTGGTATCAAGTCAATCCCGGCGCTTTACGCATAGATCAGCTAGATGGTTATCAAGTTGTGTGGAATTTATCCGGGATTCCGATGGGAACTAAAATTTGTACCGTTGGTAGACTTATATCCTCTGCGGAAGGTGGACTCATGAATTTCCGTACCGCTCAAGGGACTACTATTCTTGTAGATCTCAATGGTGCAGTTGTTCCTATGGGACAACGGGTAACCATTTTGGGAATCATCTCCTCTCCGTCGGTATTGATGGTTCAGTTCGTACACAGCATTGGCAGCGAATAAGATAAAGAATCTTTTTAATATTAGAACCAAAATAAACTTTTCTCCGAAAAGATTGTTTATCAATATGATGCCTTGTAATGGGGCTGACGGTTAATGACTGGACGTCAACATATCATTTACAATCTATAATTTTATAAAATCTTAAAAAACTTTGAGTTATGTCTCCTTGAATGTATAATAGTAGTATTGAGGAGACATAGCTCATTTTGTTTTTTTAGGGCGTGTGTTTTTCAATCCAAAGGGAGGATAATTATGAATCACATTTATAAAGTAATTTGGAGTCGAGTGAAGCATTGCTATGTAGTGGTTTCCGAAATCGCTACTAATGGTGGAAAAAGCAGAACCGTTTTTGAAAAGAAAAATGCATCATTCGGTGCACTTTTATGCGCTTTTGCCTTGGCAGGATGTTTAATGCCGGGTGTGGCAGAAGCATCATTTAATGCGGGAACTGGGTCTTCTGTATTTCATAAAAACAGTATCGCAGTAGGGGATACTGCTACGACTACAAAAGAATATACGGTGGCCCTCGGTAGTAGAACACAGGCAACTGATATATATGCTATCGCTATCGGTGACCAAGCAAACGCTACAGGTCAAGGGGCGACGGCTATAGGTTCTTTATCTCTATCTACGGCACTACATTCTCTTGCTGTTGGTGATCAAGCTCATGCTACGGGTCAAGACAGTTCGGCATATGGTCTTAAATCTCAAGCTACCGGATTGGCCAGTGTAGCAGTGGGAGCCGATGCTAAGGCAAAGAGTCAAAATGCAATCGCCATGGGTAACACATCTACTGTAACAGGATTAAATGCTATAGGGATTGGTTCCTTAGCAAATGCGGAAGGTACTCAAACGGTCGTAGTAGGACGTCAGGCCCATTCCGATGCAAATTCTGAAAACAGTGTTGCTATAGGTCAAGGCGCTCATGCAGGGGGACAAAAAAGAGCAAACGATTCTTATTCTGCAAGTACTATTGCCATTGGTAATGTAGCACATGCAATGGAAAATGGCGATATTACTATTGGTCGTCAAGCTACAAGCTCGGTATCCAAATATCATAATCAAGAAGGATCTGGTGCAGTTGTCATGGGGGCGGAAGCTCATTCTTACGGCTCTCGTGGTGATGTGGTTATTGGTTCCGGAGCGGAAGCCAGCATCATTAGAAAGGGCGTTACCAATCCTGATGATAATCCTGAATACTCTCAAGGCACGGCTATCGGTAGTATGGCAAAGGTGTATGGCACTCAATCTATAGGTATCGGGGGAGATGTAAGAGCTATTGGTCATTCCTCTATTGCCATCGGTGGGGATGATATTGAAACGGCAAAGCCTGATTTGAATACAGTAGTGCCTGATATGGCGGTTGCTGGTACACAAAAAAACTTTAATCGTGAACTAGCCGCTCTATACCCTGGAACTACATTGGGATCTGGTGCACTTAATGATAGTAAAAAGTATGTAAATACCGCTTCTATCGGTCATGGCAGTATGGCTATCGGTATGATGACGCAGTCTCTTGGTACGGGTTCCACGGCAATCGGTGTTAACTCATTGACAAAAGGCGTTGCCAGTACAGGTATCGGTGTCATGGCACGAAGCTGGGGTAAAAATTCTCTTGCCGTAGGTAGCCAGGTAGGTGCGTATGGTGACAAAGCCATATCCATTGGTGATACGAATACAGTTGGTTTCGATATGACCGATGGCGCTACATCCGGTACTAAATCTGCTGCTCTCGGTGTAGAAAATAAAGTGTATGGAAGCAATTCCTATGCTATTGGTGATGGTAATACGATTGGTTCCGCGACTATTACGGAAACCACAGAAACTAATGGCGATAAGATTAAAAAGGTTACTGCCGGTACGGTTAAAGGTAATACGGCAGGCGCTTTCGGTAATAAGAATACCATCACAACGGATAATGCGTATGCGGTAGGTAATAATTCCACAGCTTCTGCTGATGGGGCCATGATTGTAGGGAGCAGTGCATCCGTAACAGGAAAGAATGGTGTGGCTCTCGGTAACAATACAAAGGTAGCGAATGAAAATGCTGTAGCTATCGGCAATGGTTCTGAAACAGCGGCAGCAGTGGCGACACAATCCGCAACGATTAATGGGGTAGCTCATAATTTTGCTGGCGTAAATCCGACTTCCACCGTGAGTGTAGGCAAGGCGGGTGTAGAACGGACCATCACTAATGTGGCGGCAGGCCGTATTTCTGCTACATCGACCGATGCTATCAATGGTAGCCAATTATATGCGGTGACTACGGAAGTAGATAAGGGCGTAGTTTATGCAGGTGATGTAAAAGCTGCTGCGGCTCCGGATAATAAGTTTACCCAAAAATTAGGTTCTCAAACTAATATTGTCGGAGGCGTGACCGATGAGTCTAAATTGAGTGATAACAATATCGGTGTGGTATCTAACGGCACAGATACGTTGAATGTCAAATTGGCTAAAGATCTAAATGTAGAGAGTGTAACAACAGGTACTACGGTAATCAATAATAATGGATTGACTGTTGGTGGAAAGAGCTTTATTACTCCGAACGGTATCAATGCCAATAATGCGCCTATTACGAATGTTGCCGACGGCAACGTAGCCCCTAACTCCAAAGATGCAGTTAATGGTGGTCAATTGAACGAAGTAAAAGAATTAGCCGGCAAACATACCATTGTGAAGGTAGATGGACAAGAAAACAGAACTGACGGAAACTTGCTCATCGCTAAGACTGACAATAATGGTCAAGCTACTTATGATTTGAAGTTAAATGATAATCTAGCAATCGGTAAGGAAGGTCCAACAGGTAAAGATGGTTCCATCGGAGTCAAGGGTAAAGATGGTTCTGCTGTTGCTATCAACGGTAAAGACGGTTCCATCGATCTTAATGGTGCAAATGGTGCAAACGGTCTTACTATGAAGAGCGGTGACGCGAAACCGGCTGTAGATGGTACCGGTATTACTCGTCTCGTTCTTGAAGAAAACGGAGTGAAACATGACGTAGCAACCTTGGATGATGGTTTGCAATTCACAGGTAACAATGAAAACACCGTTAATAAACACAAATTAAATACCTTGGTAAAGGTACAAGGTGAAGGTGTGACACAGGCGGATTCTGATAATTTTGCAAGTGCGTCCGGCAATATTAACGTAAAGGCGAACGGTACAGACAAATTAGAGCTTCAATTGGCAAAAGATCTTAAGAATCTCGGCTCCGTAACTGCAGCTAAGACTGTGAAAGCCGGCGATGCTGTTATGGGCGGCCAAACAGTGACTAATGCAGGCGGAGATAATGAAACCGGCAATTATGTAACAGGTTTAGATAATAAGACTTGGAATCCGGATAAAATTGTATCCGGTCGTGCTGCCACAGAAGATCAAGTGAAAGATGCTATAGCGGCTCAAACGGCTACGGGCCTTAAGTTTGATGCCAATGTGGGCGGTGTGAAAACTAATAAATTAGGCTCCACTGTGCTTGTGAAAGGTGAAGGCACTGCAGCCGATAACGATTACAGCGGTGAAAATATCAAGACTTTCATCACCCAAGATAATGATGGTAATACTACTATTAACGTGAAGATGAATAGAAGTCTCCTAGCTGATTCCATTAAGGTCAATAAAAAAGGTAAAGATGCCAAAGATGGCGTTACCCTTACAGGCCCTGACGGAGCAAACGGTACAGACGGTAAGGTAGGTATTTCCGGTAAAGACGGTAACGATGCGGTATCTATGTCCGGTAAGGATGGTGTCGGTCACATCGGCTTGGCAGGCCCTGCCGGGACGAACGGTGTAAACGGCTCAAACGGTATCGATATGTCTGTGAAGAACGGCTATGATGATCCTGCTAAAGGTGTGAAAGGTGAAAAAGGGGTAGACGGCGTTAATGCTATTACTCGCATCGTATATCAAGATGCAAATGGTGAGCACCAAGTAGCAACCTTGGATGATGGTTTGCAATTCACAGGTAACAATGAAAACACCGTTAATAAACACAAATTAAATACCTTGGTAAAGGTACAAGGTGAAGGTGTGACACAGGCGGATTCTGATAATTTTGCAAGTGCGTCCGGCAATATTAACGTAAAGGCGAACGGTACAGACAAATTAGAGCTTCAATTGGCAAAAGATCTTAAGAATCTCGGCTCCGTAACTGCAGCTAAGACTGTGAAAGCCGGCGATGCTGTTATGGGCGGCCAAACAGTGACTAATGCAGGCGGAGATAATGAAACCGGCAATTATGTAACAGGTTTAGATAATAAGACTTGGAATCCGGATAAAATTGTATCCGGTCGTGCTGCCACAGAAGATCAAGTGAAAGATGCTATAGCGGCTCAAACGGCTACGGGCCTTAAGTTTGATGCCAATGTGGGCGGTGTGAAAACTAATAAATTAGGCTCCACTGTGCTTGTGAAAGGTGAAGGCACTGCAGCCGATAACGATTACAGCGGTGAAAATATCAAGACTTTCATCACCCAAGATAATGATGGTAATACTACTATTAACGTGAAGATGAATAGAAGTCTCCTAGCTGATTCCATTAAGGTCAATAAAAAAGGTAAAGATGCCAAAGATGGCGTTACCCTTACAGGCCCTGACGGAGCAAACGGTACAGACGGTAAGGTAGGTATTTCCGGTAAAGACGGTAACGATGCGGTATCTATGTCCGGTAAAGACGGTATCGGTCACATCGGCTTGAATGGCAAGGATGGCCGTAATGCTGATATGATAGTCGATAAAGGCACTCCTGATCTTGACGGTAATGAAATCACTCGTATTAAATACACCGATGAAAATGGTACCCCTCATGAAGTGGCAACCAAAGATGATGGTATGATGTACGGTGGTGATTCCGGTACTGTTATCAAGAAGAAACTTAACTCGCAAGTCAATGTTAAGGGCGGTATCACTGATGAAAATCTATTGACCGATGAAGATAATATCGGTGTTGTTTCTGATGGTAACGATACATTGAAATTACGCTTGGCGAAAGATTTGCAAGGTTTGAAATCTGCAACTTTCAAAAATGGTAATGTTAATACTGTTATCAACGGTGACGGTATGACCATTACTGAAACAACTCCGGCTGGTAACAATTCGGTGAGCCTCACTAAAGATGGTCTCAATAACTGCGGTAAAAAAATTACCAATGTAGCTGAGGGTACTGATCCTAATGCTGCAGTCAATGTTAATCAGTTGAAAAAAGCGACTGATGCAGCGACTACTACAGTAACTGCCGGCAACAATATCACTGTTACACCAACTACTAATCCTAATGGTTCCACGAATTATGAAGTTGGTCTTAAAGATCAAGTGACATTGGGTTCAGATCCTACGAAACAAATCGCGTTTGATGGTACTACAGGTACGATCAAGGCCGGTGATAAGGTTACAATCGAAGGCAACAAAGGTAATATTACTGCAGGTAAAGTGGCAATCGATGGTGAAAATGGTATTATCAAGGCCGGAGATAAGGTAACAATTGACGGTAAAGACGGTAAGATTGATGCAGGTAAAATCGCTGTGAACGGTAAAGACGGCTATGTTACCGGATTGGAAAATAAAACATTTGATCCTGCGAATATCGTTAGCGGTCGAGCTGCCACAGAAGATCAATTAAAAGCATCTCATGACTCTTTAGATCAAAAGATTACCAATATGGGTGATGAAATCACCAAGAAAGGCATGGATTTTGCAGGTAATACAGGCGAGTTCCACCGTGATTTAGGTCAAAAGGTTACTATTAAAGGTGAAGGTACGGAAGCGGATGATAAATATTCCGGTGAAAATATCAAAACGATAGCCGATAACGATGGTAATATCACTATCAAGATGGCGAAAGACATCAAGGCTGACAGCGTAACTGCGAATACGGTTAATGGCGGCACAGTGAATGCTGATAAGGTAAAAGTCGGCAAATCCGGTCCTGATGGTGTAACCATTACCGGTCCTAACGGTGCTGACGGTACAGATGGCAAGGTAGGTGTTTCCGGTAAAGATGGCAAGGATGCGGTTTCCATGTCCGGTAAGGACGGTGTCGGTCATATCGGCTTAACAGGCAAAGACGGTCGCAATGCGGATATCACTGCTGAAAAAGGCGATGAAGATCTTGAAGGCAATGAAATCACTCGTATTAAATACATGGATGAAAATGGGACACCTCATCAAGTGGCAACCAAAGATGACGGTATGAAATACGGTGGAGATACCGGTGCTGTTATTAAGAAAAAACTTAACGAACAAGTCAATGTTGTGGGTGGTATCTCTGATGTTAGTAAATTGTCCTCTGAAGATAACTTAGGTGTGGTATCCGATGGTACCGGTAACCTTAAGATTCGCATGGCGAAAGACCTGAAAGGCCTTGAATCCGTAACAACTAAGGATGCTGCAGGTAATACGACTGTTGTAAACGGTGGCGGGATGACGATTACACCTTCTACAGGAAATTCCGTAAGTCTTACTAAAGACGGATTGAATAACGGCGGTAATAGAATTACCAATATAGGTCCTGGTGTAAACGGTACAGATGCTGTTAATATGAATCAATTGAATGGTTTAATGAGCGATATGGAAGGTCAGATTGCAGACTCCGGTGCGGCTAGTGCGGCTATTTCCGGTCTTAAACCGTTACAATACGATCCATTAGAACCTACTCAAGTAATGGTTGCGTTAGGTCACTACAAAGGTAGTACCGCTGCTGCTTTAGGTGTGGCTCATTACACTAATGAATCCACATTGTTCCACATGGGTGTATCCCTTGGCGGTCATGACAATATGTTCAATGCGGGCGTATCTTATAAATTCGGCACATCCGATGCGAAGAAAGCCGTTCCGGAACGTTATAAAGGCGGTCCAATCAGCTCTGCTTATGTAATGCAAGATGAAGTGACAGCTTTGAAAGCGAAGTATGAAAAAGTACAACGCGATAATGAAGAAATGAAAGCACAAATTGCATTCTTGATGCAACAATTGGGCAACAAATAATATGATAAATATATTGATGTAATATGATATGAAATCACATATTCGTATTGTAGTGCCATAAAAGGCGCCAAAAGCATTTTGCTTTTGGCGCCTTTTAGTATTTTATGAATTTACTCTTGCTTTTATTGAGGGTATTCGTACATATTATCTATCGAGTATATGTTGCATATATGTAAGGATAATCCATTATCGATTTAATATAAACGAATGAAATTAGATATAAACGAATGGGAGTAGAAAGAAAAAATTTTTAGTTGGTTTTATGCAAAAAAATGGTGCATTTGGAATGAATATAAATAAAATGAATGGTAACATCACTATCAAGATGGCGAAAGACTTAAAAGGACTTGAATCTGTAACGACTAAGGATGCTGCGGGCAATACCACCGTTATGAACGGGGTGGGCCTATTAGCTCCATGTATGTAATGCAAGATGAATTGGCGCAATTGAAAGCTGAGAATGCACTCATGAAACAAACAGGACTTACTAAATAATTTGTACTTGGAAGTATTTGATTTTTGTTATATTCTATTTATGTAAGGAATATAAAGTCCGCTCATTTGGCGGATGATTATGAAAAGGATTAGGGTTTATGAAATTAAAGAGATTTATGCCTATTTTAGCGCTTGCCTGTGTATGTGTTGCAGGTCAAGCTGATGCAGCTCGCGATACATTGATGATGCGTGAACAAGCACCGTTACCTTTAACTAACATCGAACAGGAAGTAGTTCTTCCTGTTCCTAGTGAAGAAGTGCGTGACGTAGTAAGGGAATTTACACATTTTCAATTGAATCAAGCAGGTAAACTTATCAAGGATGATACCAATGTTGTGTCCGGGCAAGAACGTTATAGTAACAATGCGCTTTATTATATGAATGTCCGCCGCAGCTGGTACATCGTAAGTCATCGCTATAAAGAAGATAGCTATGCACGCGTGGCTTTGGATCGTTTGTATAATGACTATAAAAAGTTCTTTGAATCACATACTACGGTATCTGAAGCGGGTAGAATGGAGTATGCTCAAGAAATCATCGATATCTTGGATCGTAATACTGCCGAAATTAAAAATGATGAATTGCGCTTTTACATGAATGAAATGGTTATTTTCAGCTTGAAACAATCCATGAAAGATGGGAATAATCGTGTGAAAGCCGTTCAACAAACAAATGAACCGGCTGCTGATGGGTATCGTGTAGTTGATCTTCGCAAAGCTATCAACACAGAGGAAGCTTTTGGCTAATATGGTTGAAAGGTTGCTTGAATAGCAAGTCATATAATAGCTTGTGTAGTAATTCGTATAGTAACTGAACTATATTCATAAGTTTTAATTAAGTGCTAAGGGATATCATTTTGGTATCGCTTTAGCACTTTTTGTTTAATTGTTAGATTAAATGGTAAATACTCATATAAGTACAATATATGGTATATAAAAAAATATTGCATACACCATACGGATATGATGAAAAAAGTTGCAAAAAATAGCAAATAAAGGCTTGCGTCGTTCTATCGTTTGTACTATAATAACTATACAGTCGTTGAGGCGACTGTTTCTTAATGAGGAAATACTAGATGATATCTAGATTCTTTGTTAGTTGTTTTAGAATTTTTATGTAAATCCCTTATATAGAGGTATTACAAAATTCTAAAAAAGATTATAAAAAGTGCTTGACACTGAATGGTTAACATGTTATTATAATCTAGTGGCCAGTTGGTGAAACACTTCAAACGAAAGTGCTTCGGAGCTAGACAATATCTGGTCTAACTGGTACAGATCTTTGAAAACTGAACAATGATAGGTAATCAATCATATGATTGAACAT
>NZ_CAUVFT010000038.1:0-17127 GCF_963551295.1 uncultured Veillonella sp. | reverse complement strand
CCAGGATCAAACTCTCCAAGATATCTTGAAGCTATTTGAATAGCTCATTTGTTTTGTTGTCGCTACCATTAAGTAGCTTTGAATTATGGTTGGTTTTGACTTTGTCAAAACCCGCACTCTGGCATATGTTCAATCATATGATTGATTACCTATCATTGTTCAGTTTTCAAAGATCTGTTATCAATTTGCACTACTTCATTGTTAAGTAGTGTCGTAATTGACGACTTGATTATAATAACATTATGACTACTTTCATGTCAACACATTTTATAATCTTTTTTAAGTTCATTTTAAACTACTAAGTGTATTGCTACACTCATTAAGAAACAGTCGCTCAAACGACTGTATGCATATTATAGTACAATGAAAATATAATCGCAACCCCCAATTCTCAATTTCGCAAAAATTTCATTTTATTTTCATTTTAAGGCACAAAACCAATAATTGATTTTACGCAATCAATTATGTACAATAGAGCTGTAATAAAGAACTTTTAGCATAAATTGGCTCTATTTTAATAGCATTTATCAATATGAATATTACATTAGTGTAAGGAGATTGAGTATGAAACTATCAAAACATTTATTATCAAAAACTATAGCTATAGCTACTATATGTACTTCTATGGCAACTGCTGTATTTGCTGCACCACAAGGTACATTTGACACTTCGGAAATTAATATTACCGGTCAAGCGTCTCGATCTGTAGCGCCTAACTATGCGATTTTAACACTTGGTATCACAAGCCAAAACACCAATATCAACACTGCAAAATCTAATAATGATCGTATTATGAGTGATTTAATTAGCCGATTAGCTAACTTAGGCGTAGCGAAAAAAGATATCTACACATCCAGCATTTCCATCAATCCAACGAGCGACTATCAAGACGGCAAACGCATCAACACGGGTTACAATGTATCAAATCACGTAACAATTAAGATTAATAACCTTGACAACGTAGGAAAGGTTGTCGATGCCGCTGTTAGCGCTGGTGCTAACGACATCAACAACCTTTCATTCCAAAATGATGTGTCTCAACAATTATCTGATTCTTTAACTACAGAAGCGATTCAAAATGGTCGTCATAAAGCAGAAGTTATCGCAGCCGCCCTCGGTCGTACATTAGGACCAGTAAAAACGGTTTCCATTAGCACAACTGAAACCAGCACAATGGACTCTGGTTACTATCGTAACCCAGTGATGTTAAAAGCAGCTCTCGAAACTGCTACACCTGTAGAAAAAGGCTCTTTGATAGTTTCCCAAGACGCTAACATCACTTATTATCTACAATAGAATTTTCTGGTACCACACCTTCGTGTACAGCTACAATGCCGCCTGTCAATTCATGATAGGTGGCATTTTCATACCCCAGAGATTTCCAGATTTCTAAAATCTCACTTTGATGAGGATATCTACGTAAAGATTCTGGAAGCCACGCATAGGAGGAGTTATCCTTACTCAATTTCCCTATAATAGGTAATATATAGGAGAAATAGAAGTTATATAATTGTTTAAAACCAAACATGCTTGGTTTTGCTAGTTCTAGTACGACAACCTTCCCTCCCGGCTTTACAACACGTTGCATTTCAGATAATACTTGTTTAATATCCGGCACATTACGCATTGCAAAACCACTCATGGCTGCATTAAATGTATTATCCGCATATGGTAATGCCATAGCATCACCTTGCACTAAATTGACTTGATCAATTAAGCCCGCATTTTCTATACGAATACGACCTTGATCAAGCATTTCACTATTAAAGTCCAAGGCCTCCACCTTTAAAGTTGGCTCTTGACGTAATGCTTCCTTTGTAAAAACACAAGTACCACACGCTACATCAAGTACGCATTGATGAGGACCGATATTCATTGCTTTTACAGAGAATTTGCGCCAAAAATAATCTTGCCCAAAACTTAAGACTGTATTCATTAAGTCATAATTTTTTGCAATATTAGAAAAAACGCCTTGTACAAATTCTTCTTTATCAGCATATGTTTTAAATTCTTTACTATTCATTATGGTCCTTTCACTAATCAAGAACTATATTCAAGTACTATATATGGCATAGTATACCATACTATAGGAACGCTAAAAAGAATCCTATTATATATACTATATATAGTAACTATGTACTATACACATATAAGACTAAAACATACAAATATTTAATACATTTTATTGTAAAATATATAGCTTAATAAACATGTTTATCATTTACTTTATATATAACATAAATGCTTATAGTCATCTATGATATTATCTATTGCCACTATCTCGTGTTCGTTGTATAATGACATATGTCCATGATGAAAGGATATTTTGTTGTGGATTTTATTTGTTTTTATTTAAGTATTGGAGTGTACTATGAATCGATTTGTAAAATCAATCAACAGAGTCAGTCTAATCCAACAAATTATCATAGGTTTGATTATTGGTATTTTGACTGCTCTTTATGTGCCAGATGTGGCCAATGAACTTGCTTTATTAGGTGTTCTTTTTGTTGGTGCTCTTAAAGGCATTGCCCCTATCCTTGTATTTTTCTTGGTAATTGCAGCGATCAGTAAACATCGTTCTGGCCAAAAAACTGGTATGGGTTCTGTTATCACCTTATACTTATTAGGTACATTCCTATCTGCAGCATTAGCAGTAATCGTAAGTTTCTTCTTCCCTACTTCATTACATCTAGCAGCAGGTGCCGCTGATGCAGCTCCTCCGCAAGGTATCGCAGAGGTTATGACAACATTGCTTAAAAATATAGTTGATAACCCTGTAAAAGCGTTAATGACTGCTAACTACATCGGTATTTTAGGTTGGGCACTTATTATTGGTGGTGCATTACGCCATGCACCAATGAATACGAAGGAAGTTATGGAGTCCATTGCACAAGCTATTACTACTGTAGTAGGTTGGATTATCCGCTTCGCTCCTCTTGGTATTATGGGACTTGTAGCAGAATCCATTGCTACTAACGGCATCGAAGCCTTGATTGGTTACTTCCAATTACTCGTATTATTACTTGGTTCTATGATTTTTGTAGCACTAGTGATTAACCCAATTTTATCCTTTATATACCTCCGCCGTAATCCATATCCATTGGTATTCAAATGCTTACGTGAATCTGCAATCTATGCGTTCTTCACACGTAGCTCTGCTGCAAATATTCCCGTAAACCTTGATTTGGCAAAACGTTTAAAACTTAATCCAGATATGTATTCCGTATCTATTCCATTAGGTGCCACAATCAATATGGGTGGTGCAGCAATCACGATTACAATTATGACATTAGCTGCAGCTCACACTTTGGGTATCGTTGTAGATATCCCTACTGCAATTCTTTTATCCATCATTGCCACTATTGGTGCTTGTGGTGCTTCTGGTGTTGCAGGCGGTTCCTTGTTACTTATTCCATTGGCTTGTTCCCTATTTGGTATCTCCAATGATGTAGCAATGCAAGTTGTAGGTGTAGGCTTTATTATCGGCGTATTACAAGACTCCACGGAAACTGCGCTTAACTCTAGCACAGATATCCTCTTCACGGCTACTGCTGATTATGCAAAACGCGGCTATCATCAAGATTGGAATTAAAATTTTCTTAGACGGTCCTTTGGGACCGTCTTTTTTTGTAAACTAATTATATATTCTTTTATTAAGGCTTTGTGAAAGTTACATATATCCCCGTCTCTTAATCATCTGGAAATGATATTATGTATTTGGATTAACTAAATATAAACTTTCACCAAACACTAACAAACTATATTGATTTTATTCAATGTAGTGGTATAATATAGTTAATGATAATAACTATTAGTAGATATATAGAAAGGAATCAACATGAAACAATACGATATTATTGTAGTTGGTACAGGTGGTGCAACCATCGTAGCTGATGCTGCGCAAAAAAAAGGCCTTAAAGTGGCCATCATAGAAAAAGGTAAATTTGGTGGTACATGCCTAACTCGCGGTTGTATTCCTACAAAAGTAATGGTTACAGCAGCTAATGCGATCCAGGAAGTGGAAGAATTCAAAAAAATCGGTGTTAATGTTGGTTCTGCTACTATGGACTGGGACACAGTGTCCAAGCGTACTTGGCATAAAATTGACGAATCTGCAGGCATTTATGATTATTACAATGCCTATGACAACGTAGATGTATATCGTGGTGCAGCAAGTTTTGTATCCGATAAAGTGATGAACATCCATCTTAACGATGGTTCTGGCATTGAAGAAATTACAGCGCCTACAATTATCCTTGGTACAGGTGGCTATAGTAATGTACCGAATGTACCTGGTCTTCAAGAGGCAGGTTTCCTTACTAGTGAAAGCCTCTTTGGCGATAAATTCCCTAAACAACCATACAAATCTCTTGCCGTTCTTGGTGCCGGACCAATCGGTGTTGAGTTTGCTCACGTATTTGATTCTGCTGGTACAGAGGTAACAATTCTTCAACACAATGTACGTTTAGTACCTAAAGAAGATGCAGATATATCGGAACACTTACTTAACAACTACAGAGAACGTGGTATCAACGTACTTCTAAATCAAGACACTGTTGAAATCCGCCAAGAAGATGGCCTTAAAGTAGTCGTTACTAAAGATCGTACTACTGGCGAAATTACAGAAACTAAAGTTGAAGAAATCCTTGTAGCTGCAGGTATCCGTCCAGCTGTAGAAGAACTTCACCTAGAAAACACTGGTATTGAAACTTGGCCTAAAGGCTGGATCAAAACTAACGAATTCTTAGAAACATCCGTTGATGGTATCTACGCTTTAGGTGATGTAAATGGTGAACCTGCCTTCCGTCATCGTGCAAACTACGAAGCAGATATTATTGCTCACAATCTCTTCTACGCAACAAGTGAAGAAGATTACCGTTGGGCACGATATGATACATTGCCTAAAGTCACATTCTCATACCCTGAAATTGGTAGCGTAGGTCTTACTGAAGCAGAAGCTATTAAGACTGGTTACAATGTAGGTGTGGGTAAAAACTACTACTCCTCTACAGCTAAAGGCTATGCAATGGGTATTAACCCTGGAGATGTAAACGATGGCTTTGTAAAAATTGTGGTAGATAAAGACACCAACCATATCCTTGGTATGCATGTCGTAGGCCCTCAAGCCTCTATCCTCTTTCAGCCTTATGTGAACCTTATGAATAGTGGTGTAACTCCGTTGACAGCAATTAATGAAGAAATCGCTTCTGAACGCACAAAACGATTACGTGAAAAAGGTATTGCCCGCAAAATGGATCCTAAATCCGTTATCACTGTAGGCGAAACAATGAGTCCACACCCATCCCTCGTTGAGGTGATTATGTGGACACAAGTATACTACGAAAATCGTTGGTAATACAACTATAGTTATAAATAA
This sequence comes from uncultured Veillonella sp., assembly GCF_963551295.1. Lineage (NCBI taxonomy): Bacteria > Bacillati > Bacillota > Negativicutes > Veillonellales > Veillonellaceae > Veillonella > uncultured Veillonella sp. The sequence continues at coordinate 11,750 of NZ_CAUVFT010000038.1, read as the reverse complement.
TAAAAGGACTAAACCTAGGGTGCAGTCCTTTTGTTGTAAACATATCTATTGTAAAAAAATAATATTCTAACACAAGAGCACTATCAACCGATATTTTATAGTATCGGAATCGCAAAAAAGAGCCAAAGGCATTGCCTTCGGCTCTTTTATTATTAATCATCAATAGATAGGTTAGCGACCCATATCTATATCAGAACCCCAAACGAGATTTGTTTTACGACCATCGAAGCCTTGATCTGGCTCAGGTGGTAATTTATAGGATTTAGATTGTTCTACATAAGCACCTGTCTCAGCATCTACTGTAACAACTACTTTTTTACCATCCTGATGCATAGTCACATAGTATAAAACCTTACCATTATGAGCTTCAATCTTCCAGCCCTTCATAACAGCATCAGTTCCAAGTTGTTGTTTTGCAACACGTTCTGCTTGAGTTGATTCAATAACTTTATCTTTATTGAAAATCTCCCCAATAACCTTCTTAGGTTTGCCCCCCTCTTCCATATCAGAAGCATTACCAGTGATTACGTCAATTTTCATCTTGTACTGATGATACTTACTATAACCAACTACTTTATAACCATAGTTCAAGTCATTAGAGTTGAGCTCTACAGAATGAAGCGCCGCATTTGGATAGCGATTTTGGAAAATAGTACCAATTTGGCTCATAGTCATAACTATGGACTCGCCAGGTGCGCGTTTTACAGAGATATCCGTACTTGTTTCAGGCTTTGTTTTGCGTGCATCTGCCACACTTGGTGTAGCAACGGATAACATACCTACCGCTAATACACCCGTCAATGCCATAGAAATTAACTTTTTATTCATTATAATCCTCCTACTAGATACTATGCTTCTATTAATCAAACTATTAGTACGCTAGAATTTCTATAAGTTCATGCTATATTCAACAGCACTAAAATATGTAAATAATCATATCATTTAGACAATATACTATAAACCTTCATTAGATGCAAGTCGCCCATCTACATCAGTCATAATCAATTTATAGCATGTAGCCACTAAAGGCACACCGATCAACATACCAGTAACTCCCATCAAACTACCACCTACGATAACGGCAGCAAATACCCACAAACCTGGTAATCCAACAGAATTACCTACAATTTTCGGATAAATAAAGTTACTTTCAATTTGATGAAGTACCTCTAAAATAATTACATAGATGAGAGCATCCATAGGGCCAACAGTAAGTAGCATAACGGCTCCAATGATACCACCAACATAAATACCTAATAGTGGAATCAAACCAGTTAGGCCAATTACACAAGCAATCGTTGTAGCATATTCAATATTAAATAGCCATAAAGTAATACCTACCATCACGCCTAGAACCAAAGCATCTATAAACTGACCTACAAAAAAATTACTAAATGTTTGAACTGCTACGCGAGTTACATAACTAACTCGATTTACCCACTCATCTGATGCATAAGCCTTTAATATACGTTTACCTTGTAACATAAGGCGTTCCTTATCAAGCAACATATAAACAGCAAAAATTAAGCCAAGACCAATGTTCAAAGTCCACGACAATACGGTGCCCATTGCATTTACAATATATGTGCCACCTTTTGTCCCCCATTCACGAGTATATTTAGCAAGATTCTCTCCACTTAAGGCATCTATAATCGTTTGATTCGACGCCATTGGAATTGTTTCTGTAATATGTTGCATCCATGTTTGGAAGTCCGTATACAATTGCGGTGATGCAGCTACAATAATCGACATAGAATGAATCAATTGAGGTAAAGCCATCCGAGCAATAAAATACACAATAACGCTAATTGTTACAAAAGATAGCAAAAGACTCAGTGGGCGACGTATTTTATACTTCCATCCAGAGTCACACTTAGGCCATAGCCATCGCTCATAACGAACGACTAGAATATCTAATACGAAAGCAATACAAGCACCCACAATGAGCGGAACAAAGGCCGTAAAGATAGCGTCAAGACCACTAGCAATATCACTTATACGTAGTGCCATCATAATCATAATGCCCGCTAGTATAATAGCCCCTATGAGCTGTTTGTAATATTTAAATTCTTTCATAATAACCTACTTCACATAACACTATTAATAAGCTACACCTATATAACTATACGATTCTCACATCGCATACATTACCAAAGCATAATGAACATTGTATGACCTAGTATTGTATGCAAGCTTAGTATAACACAAAAGTCCACCTTGTCGCATGCTCGAATTCCCGATGAACAAGAGAGCATGATTGAAGGTGGACTTATTATAGGGCTAATCTAGATAAGTCTAGAAATTAACGATGAATATAAACGTCTACACGACGGTTTTCAGCTTTACCTGCTGCTGTAGAGTTAGTTGCAACTGGTTTAACATCACCATTAGCAATACCGATAAGACGATCGGCAGATACACCGTGGTTAACTAAATATTGAGCCACATGTTGTACGCGGCGTTCAGACAAAGCAATGTTGTATTGAGGGTTTGCATCAGTATCAGCGTTACCCATTAATTTAACTTGGTCTTGAGAATATTGGTTAGCAGCATTTACAGCAGCCGTTAAGTTTGGATATTGGTCTGCACGAGCAACATCTTGATCAGAGTCAAAGTAGATAGATTGTACATAGTAGTCCAATTTAGGAGTTTTATATGCAGGCGCTTCTACAGTAGGAGCTGGAGCCGGAGTGTATACAGGAGCTGGTGCTGGAGTATATACAGGAGCTACGGATTTGTGACCACCGAAACGGTAAGATAATCCTACTACAGGACCTTGGAAGGAAATATTAGACTTATCATCACGTTTAGTATTGATATAACGATACCCTGCATTAATATCCCAGTCTTGGTTAACTTTATAACCTAAACCTGCTTCCCAAGTGGTAGTTCTCTTAGTCCCTACACCCGCTTTACCATAAATGTCTACTTTAGAGCCAAGATTAGCTTTACCAATTACACCTAATTGAGCAATATTATTTGCTTTAGGGAATGTATCACCAGAAATGTGAGCATAACCGCCATATACTGCGAAATTTTTGTTCAAGGATTGAACCAAATTAACTTCTTGCATTCTATCACTATAGCTAGTGCCGAACATTTTATCATTCAAACCATGGTATTGGTATTGCAACGCTGTTTTATCTGTGAAAGCGTATGTTACACCGCCATCAAAGTTCCATTTTGCATCAGAAGTCCAAGCTTTAGTTTTTGCTTTAGAATCAGACGCACCAAGATCAACTTGAAACTCACCTTTATTGAATTGAGTTTGTGGAGTTGCACCTGCTACGGATACACCTACAGCAGCAACTGCCAATAAAGCTAATAATTTTTTATTCATTATAATTCCCTCCAAAAATAGCCCTTAAAATACTTAGGCTTTTGTAATAATATGCTTATATTTTACACAATTTTTCAATATAATTCAATATTCTTCATGAATTTTTGATGAAGTTCCAACTATATCTATCTATAAATATTATAAATATAAATATTAACACCTCTATATTGCCTAATCACTGCGATTCTCTGCACATATTATAGTCCAGTAATTGTAATACTATTTATCTTTTTTAAAATTCTCTAACAACAATAAAATCACTGGTCCTGTAAGTTCATCAAAATCATTATTATATCCACTAATAGATCTAACTATAATTGAACAAATAAAAGCCCCCTTATACACTAAGGAGGCTTTTATCATTTCATATGTATATCCCTTACATATATACGTGAAATCAGAAGTTTCTGGTCAGATAACACATTCCCCAATGTGTCATTTTTTTCACATTAAGTATTGTACATCAAAAAATTTTAATAGACAAGAGTTTATTCACTATTTTTTCATGAATTCTTCTAAAACTTTCAATGTAAAAAAGAATAATCAACAAAATATATAATTATTATCTGTCGTTTGAAATTATATCGAGTATTAGTATTTTAAATTTTAACATTTACATGAAGCCTATTTTTAATATAAAGCAAAAGTTAAATTAAAACTATATTCACATCTCATTAAACAACCTTATGTTGCCATGCTCCTCGAATAAATCTAAAATAAGAACAACATAATCTTAGAGACTGATCAAAGCACAAAGATAACCATGCCCCAAAGAGGCCTAAACCTAATGTAATACACAATAGATATGTAATGATAGGCCGAATGATCGCTACGCTCACAAGGGAATATTTCATGATGTAATATGTATCCCCTGCACCTTTCAACACACCGGAGTATACTTGTTGTAATGCTTGAGGAAATGCAGCGATTGCCATAATGCCCATCAAAGTAGCAGAAAGAGTAACAACATCACTTTCACGAGTATATAACTGTACCAAAAAATCACCAGGGCCAATAAAGATTAATGCACTCACAAGTCCCACGACTAAACCGATACGAGCACCAATTTTACCATAAGTACGTGCAATATCCGGCCTTTTATGCCCAAGATTTTGACCCGTATGTGACGCGCCTGCAAAGCCAAGTCCCATCGCAAAATAATAAAATATATCCATTAGATTCATACATACGTAATGCGCGGCCAAAGGTACTGCACCTAAGGAAGCAACAATCATAGTGTATGTATACATACCGAATCGCTCAAAGAACTGTTCTCCTAAAGAACTACCACCTACATGAAACATTGTATGTAATACGGGTCTTTCAAAAGCCCACTTCGACGGATGGCGCAATGTTAATCCAGTAGCAGTATGTTGTGAAATCGTACGCAACAACAATAATGCAATAATCGCACTACTGATCATGGTGGAAACCCCTGCCCCCATAACACCAAGTTCAGGGAAGAAACCGATACCATAAATCAAGAAGAAGTTCATTATTGTATTCAAAATATTCCCTACTACATTAGATTTAAAAATAACTTTAGTATTACCATATCCAATGAGTGCAGCCCCTACGATTTGACTAAAGGACTGAAATATTAGACTAATAACTATAAAACGACCATACCAAACAGCTGTTTCAATATAGCCATCTTCAGCACCTGTAAAACGTAGAATATGCTCTAAATTCAAGAAACATATCAATAATAACGGTACATAAATCAAAAAATTCAATAAAATAGACTGCTTGAGCACGGCATTCATACCATCTACATCACCTTCACCATGACGACGAGCTATGATTGCCGTCACAGCAATGGATAAGGCTCGACAGAAGATGAGCATTACCATCTCAGGTTGTCCCATAATACCTACCGAAGCAAGAGCTGATGCACCTAAGGCACCAACCATCGCCAAATCGATAGCCGTCATAAATTGTAACATCAAGCCTTGTAATGTAGCTGGCCAAGCTATTTTTAAATAATTACCATATAGCTGCTTTGTCGTACCTACAGGTCCTAATCGTTCTGCAACAGGCAACATGGTATCTATTGAAAGCCATCGTTGTATGCGGTCTAACATCCTATCTCCTATTCATGCAAGATCATACATAGTAGAGGTATCACTTCACCTCTTATTTCTACTGTATTATATCATATAGCATATGAGAAGTCATTCATATGTTATGCATTTTAAATAAGAATATATATCAAAATAGCAAAAGAACCTCTTGTAGATAATGTATATACTCTATCAGGTATAACAGTGTATAAGAGGTTCTTTAGATTTACAGGAAAATAATTATCTTAAACTATTATCAAAACTAGCTCTCAACTTTTAACCTTTAGAGGCTAATAGTTGATTTACTACTGCACGCAAGTCATCTAAGCCTTGTTTAGTCTCAGCCAATTCTTGACGTTGACGTTCATTTTCAGCTTCTAATGTATTTAGACGTGCTGCTTGATTAGCAATAACAGTTTTTTGATTACTATTTTCTTTTTTGAGACTAGATACTTCATCTTGCATTACATAGACAGAGCTAATAGGACCTGCTTTATAACGTTCTGGAATAGCCTCTTTTCTTTCACGACTACCACCAAATTTATGTGTTACACCTGCATTTACCATGTTATGACTAGTACCAAGTGAAACGCCTACGTTGAACATAGTATCTTCAGTTCGGTAGTGAGCAATACCGATAGCACCCGCAGTTTCACCACGGTAGTTACCAATACCAGCCATAATTTGAGTTGGTTCCAATGGATCGTATTGAATTGGTTTCAACGCTGCCATAGCTGCCGCATGAGCACCCACACGTTGTGTTTCAGTACCTACACGATTAACAGCTTCTTGTAAACCAGCATTAGATGCTTTCAATTGGCTAACATTTACTGCATCAGTATCATCTGTGCCAGGCGCTACCCCATGAATTTGGTTGCCACCATTATTTAAGCCGTTTACAGTAAGGGATACAGGGCTAGTTGTTGCATCTGCCGGAGTAATAGTCATACCACCACCCTTAATTACAGTAGAGTTACCAGCTGCATCTTTCACAGTTGTACCTGCAGGAGTAATCTTAGTGGATACACCGTTTTCATCACCTACAGTAACACTGTTTAAACCTTTCAAGTCTTTAGCCAAGCCATATGTGAAAGCAGTTCTATCTTGGTTAACTACAAGATTATCACCAGCTTGGAATTTTACAGTATCTCCACCTTGTACTTTTTCAACGGTACCGCCAGCAGCCGTTACATTCCATGCAGATATATCTTTAACTTGTTGTTTACCAGCATCTGTTAAGTTGCTCAAGTCTTGATTTGCTGCATTATCGATTTTACCTTTAGTCACATCATCGAGTTTAACAGTGACATCGTCGCCATTAGCAACAGTAGTAAGACCATTTTCCCCTTTAACATTGAATTTCACATCACCTGTGCTCAAAGACTTTTCATCGGTAGAACCTGTGTTACCACCTAAAGAAATCTTACGAGCAATGGATTCTGTATTTTTATCAATATTAGCTTTATTGGTTGCAATATCTCCGGTATTTTTAGTAATTGCAGCTTTATTATCTGCAATATCTTGTTTGTTTGTAGAAATATTGCCTTTATTGGCAGCAATATCAGCAGTATTTTTGCTAATTTTATCCTTATTGTCAGCAATATTGGCTTTATTTTCTGCTACTTGATTATCAACTTGTTTCAATTGATCTTCTGTGGCTGCACGACCGCTTACAGGTTGTGTTTGACCAGAAATCCATTCTTTATTAGTCAAGCCAGTTACTTGAGGAGTCTCTACCCCTTCTGTAGCTTTCACTTTTGGTGCGGTAATTGTTTGATTTGCTTTTACAGTATTGAAAGTTACGTCTTGTTTAGTAGCAATTGTGAAGTCTTTACCATTTTGAGTAATGGAAATATTATCACCATCGATAAACTTAACTGTGTTGCCACCTTCAACTTTTTCGGCAGTATTACCATTAGCTACTACATTCCATGCGGATAAATCTTTAACTTGTTGTTTACCGGTATCTGTTAAGTTACTCAAATCCGTATTTGCTGCATTGTTGATTTTATTAGCCGTAGCATCATCTAATTTGACAGTTACATCTTCGCCATTAGCTTCAGTAACAATACCATTTTGACCTTTAATATTGAATTTTACATCACCTGTGCTCAAGGATTTCTCATCGGTAGACCCAGTATTACCACCTAAAGAAATCTTCCGAGCAATGGCTTCTGTATTTTTATCAATATTAGCTTTATTGATTGCAATATCGCCAGCATTTTTAGTGATTGCCGCTTTGTTATCAACAATATTCTGTTTATTCGTCGCAATATTATCTTTATTAGTAGCAATATCAGCAGCATTTCTATCAATTGCAGCTTTATTATCAGCTATTTTTTGTTTGTTATCCGCAATAGCCTTTGCATTTTTACCAATCTTATCCGTATTATCAGCAATATTGGCTTTATTTTCTGCTACTTGATCATCAACTTGTTTCAATTGGTCTTCTGTGGCAGCACGACCAGATACAGGTTGTGTTTGACCTGGAACCCATGTAGTGTTAGTCAAGCCTGTTACTTGAGGTGTTTCAACTCCAGTTGTCGCTTTCACTTTTGGTGCTGTAATCGTTTGAGTAGCGGTTACCGTATCAAAGGTTACATCTTTCTTAGTGGAAATGGTGAAGTCTTTACCATTTTGAGTAATAGAAATGTTATCACCATCGATAAATTTAACAGTGTTACCACCTTCAACCTTTTCAGCCGTCTCATTATTAGCAACTACATTCCATGCTGCTAAATCCTTAACTTGTTGCTTACCGTCAGGAGTCAAGTTGCTCAAGTCTCGATCAGCTGCATTATCGATTTTACCTTTAGTTGCATCATCGAGTTTAACAGTCACATCGTCGCCATTAGCAACAGTAGTAAGGCCATTTTCCCCTTTAACATTGAATTTCACATCCCCTGTGCTCAAGGATTTTTCATCAGTCGAACCAGAGTTACCACCTAAAGAAATCTTACGAGCGATAGCGGTAGTATTTTGAGTAATATTAGCTTTATTAGAAGCAATATCCCCTTTGTTTATCGCAATATCGCCTGCATTTTTATCAATTGCAGTTTTATTGTCGGCAATTTTTTGCTTATTATCTGCAATATTATCCTTATTGGTAGCAATATCCGTTTTGTTTGTCGCAATATCGCCCGCATTTTTATCAATTGCAGTTTTATTGTCAGCTATTTTTTGCTTGTTGTCTGCAATAGCATCAGCATTTTTGCCAATTTTATCTGTATTATCCGCAATATTGGCTTTATTTTCTGCTACTTGATCATCAACTTTTTTCAATTGATCTTCTGTGACAGCACGACCAGATACAGGTTGTGTTTGACCTGGAACCCATGTAGTGTTAGTCAAGCCTGTTACTTGAGGTGTTTCAACCCCAGTTGTCGCTTTCACTTTTGGCGCTGTAATCGTTTGTGTAGCTGTTACCGTGTCAAAAGCTACATCTTTCTTAGTAGAAACGGTGAAGTCTTTACCATTTTGAGTAATGGAAATGTTATCACCATCGATGAATTTAACAGTGTTACCACCCTCAACCTTTTCAGCCGTCTCATTATTAGCGACTACATTCCATGCTGATAAATCCTTAACCTGTTGCTTACCGTCAGGTGTCAAATTGCTCAAGTCTCGATCGGCTGCATTGTCAACTTTACCTTTAGTTGCATCATCGAGTTTAACCGTTACATCGTCGCCATTAGCAACCGTAGTAAGGCCATTTTCACCTTTTACGTTAAATTTCACATCACCAGTACTCAAGGATTTTTCATCGGTAGAGCCAGAGTTACCACCTAAGGAAATCTTACGAGCGATAGCTGTCGTGTTTTTGTCGATGTTAGCCTTATTAGTTGCAATGTCAGCTTTATTTATTGCAATGTCGCCCGCATTTTTATCAATTGCAGTTTTATTGTCAGCAATTTTTTGCTTGTTCGCAGCAATATTGTCCTTATTGGTAGCAATATCTGTTTTGTTTATCGCAATATCGCCCGCATTTTTATCAATTGCAGTTTTATTGTCAGCTATTTTTTGCTTGTTGTCTGCAATAGCATCAGCATTTTTGCCAATTTTATCTGTATTATCCGCAATATTGGCTTTATTTTCTGCTACTTGATCATCAACTTTTTTCAATTGATCTTCTGTGGCGGCACGGCCAGATACAGGTTGTGTTTGACCTGGAACCCAAGCAGTGTTAGTCAAGCCAGTTACTTGAGGTGTTTCAACGCCAGTTGTCGCTTTCACTTTTGGCGCTGTAATTGTTTGTGTAGCTGTTACCGTATCAAAAGTTACATCTTTTTTAGTAGAAATAGTAAAGTCTTTACCATTTTGAGTAATGGAAATGTTATCACCATCGATGAATTTAACAGTGTTACCACCCTCAACCTTTTCAGCCGTCTCATTATTAGCAACTACGTTCCAAGCGGCTAAATCCTTAACTTGTTGCTTACCGTCAGGAGTCAAATTGCTCAAGTCTCGATCAGCTGCATTATCGATTTTGCCTTTAGTCGTGTCATCGAGTTTAACAGTCACATCGTCACCATTAGCCACCGTAGTAAGACCATTCTCACCTTTAACATTGAATTTCACATCACCTGTACTCAAGGATTTTTCATCAGTAGAGCCAGTGTTACCACCTAAAGAAATCTTACGAGCGATAGCGGCAGTATTTTGAGCAATATTAGCTTTATTTGTTGCAATATCACCTACATTTTTATCAATTGCAGTTTTATTGTCAGCTATCTTTTGCTTGTTATCTGCAATAGCATCAGCATTTTTACCAATCTTATCTGTATTATCAGCAATATTGGCTTTATTTTCTGCTACTTGATCATCAACTTTTTTCAATTGATCTTCTGTGGCGGCACGGCCAGATACAGGTTGTGTTTGACCTGGAACCCAAGCAGTGTTAGTCAAGCCAGTTACTTGAGGTGTTTCAACGCCAGTTGTCGCTTTCACTTTTGGCGCTGTAATTGTTTGTGTAGCTGTTACCGTATCAAAAGTTACATCTTTTTTAGTAGAAATAGTAAAGTCTTTACCATTTTGAGTAATGGAAATGTTATCACCATCGATGAATTTAACAGTGTTACCACCCTCAACCTTTTCAGCCGTCTCATTATTAGCAACTACGTTCCAAGCGGCTAAATCCTTAACTTGTTGCTTACCGTCAGGAGTCAAATTGCTCAAGTCTCGATCAGCTGCATTATCGATTTTGCCTTTAGTCGTGTCATCGAGTTTAACAGTCACATCGTCACCATTAGCCACCGTAGTAAGACCATTCTCACCTTTAACATTGAATTTCACATCACCTGTACTCAAGGATTTTTCATCAGTAGAGCCAGTGTTACCACCTAAGGAAAACTTACGACTGATAGCTATCGTGTTTTTGTCGATATTAGCTTTATTGGTTGCAATGTTATCTTTGTTAGTTGAAATGTCAGCTTTATTTGTAGCAATGTCACCAGTATTTTTATCAATTGCAGTTTTATTATCAGCTATTTTTTGCTTGTTCGCAGCAATATTGTCTTTATTGGTAGCAATGTCTGTTTTGTTTGTCGCAATATCGCCTGCATTTTTATCAATTGCAGCTTTATTGTCCGCAATCTTTTGCTTATTATCTGCAATATTATCCTTATTGGTAGCAATATCCGTTTTGTTTGTCGCAATATCGCCCGCATTTTTATCAATTGCAGTTTTATTGTCAGCTATTTTTTGCTTGTTGTCTGCAATAGCATCAGCATTTTTGCCAATTTTATCTGTATTATCCGCAATATTGGCTTTATTTTCTGCTACTTGATCATCAACTTTTTTCAATTGATCTTCTGTGACAGCACGACCAGATACAGGTTGTGTTTGACCTGGAACCCATGTAGTGTTAGTCAAGCCTGTTACTTGAGGTGTTTCAACCCCAGTTGTCGCTTTCACTTTTGGCGCTGTAATCGTTTGTGTAGCTGTTACCGTGTCAAAAGCTACATCTTTCTTAGTAGAAACGGTGAAGTCTTTACCATTTTGAGTAATGGAAATGTTATCACCATCGATGAATTTAACAGTGTTACCACCCTCAACCTTTTCAGCAGTCTCATTATTAGCGACTACATTCCATGCTGCTAAATCCTTAACCTGTTGCTTACCGTCAGGTGTCAAATTGCTCAAGTCTCGATCAGCTGCATTATCGATTTTACCTTTAGTTGCATCATCAAGTTTAACAGTGACATCGTCGCCATTAGCAACCGTAGTAAGACCATTCTCACCTTTTACGTTAAATTTCACGTCACCTGTACTCAAGGATTTTTCATTGGTAGAACCAGAGTTACCACCTAAGGAAATCTTACGAGCGATAGCTGTCGTGTTTTTGTCGA
>NZ_CAUVFT010000037.1:0-17588 GCF_963551295.1 uncultured Veillonella sp. | reverse complement strand
ACTACATTGATACATGCAAAAAATGCGGCGTTGATTTCTATTGGTAGAGCATAATATAGTTAGCTTTTATTTTTGTTTAAATAACATAACCCTCTATTAGATATTTTTATTCATTTTTAGAATATCTAATAGAGGGTTGTTTTATGCAATTAGAACTAGCTAGAGACTAAAGGAAATCTTTTAGCATGGTTTGAATTTATATGAGGGGAGTTACTATAGGCACGTATATAGGAAGTAATTTGTGTTATTATAGCCATATAGTCTGAAATATATTCGATAGAAAAGGTGTAATATGAAGCTTGCTATAAAAGAGTATTGGGAAAATCTTAAAACAGAATATGAAGCTACATATAACGCGTCTATATTTAGTAATTATGATATATTGCAGCAATATGCAGAGAGTTTTAGAATGTATTTAATTTCTTTGATGTGTGAGTATCCCAATAACGTAGATGTTGCTTGTGCTTTAGCAACTGTTGAACAGGTATTAAGGCGTGAAGAAAATTCAATACAACTATTGGAAGAGTTCCTCAGAAAATATACAGAAGAACTGAGTGATACTGAAAAAGCAAGAGTTTACACTAATCTAGCCTTTTATCATAATGGGGAGATAGAGGAATATAACTATTTAGTAAAAGCTGAAAAGTTAAATTCTCCATATATAGAGACTTATAAAGGTTTGGCATTATATCATTTCTCATCTTATAAAAATAGCGGCTCAGTAGAAGCTTTAACGAAAAGTTTACATACCTTTGAAAAGGGGTTAACAGTAGCCAACGACTATGAAATGAATTTTGGTCGTGCTGTATGTTTATTTGATCTTAAGGAATATGATAAAGCAAAGACTAACTTTAAAGAGTTATTAAAAGACTACCCAAATAGAATGCGGTTATTGTTGTGTATAGCTTATTGCGATGTGTATTTAGGTAATAAAAAGCAAGCTCTCAATCGTTTGAAGCAAATTAAGATTGGAGTAGATTCAGCATATCATCTAGATAACGATGATATTAGTGAGTTTGATATCATTGATGCCTATTATATATTAGATGAGTACGGTCTATTCTTAGAAGAATGTGAAAAGGCTAAAGAGCACTGTGATTTAAGTTATGGCCCTTATTACTTTGGTCTTTGGATTATGAATCAACATGACCGGTTCTATCATGAAGTGAATAAGCAACGAACAGAAATATTGGCATGTATTGAAGATGCAAAAATGGACGAAGACTTTGATAGCGAAGAAGAAAAGCAAGACTATATCAAAAGCTGGGAAGATGATTTAAAAAACCTAAATTTGTTGGAACATAAAATTAAAGACGAAAACTACAAACCTGTTGTTGAACTAAAACTATGGCCAATATATAAGTGCTATTTAATAGACTGTTTAACTCATAATTTTTAATCCGTTAACTATTGGCAGATGTATCTAAAAGCGATTTATATATTCAAGCTGATATACAAGTAAGTTTAATAAATTAAAAGCACTACTTTGAATTGTAATTACTGATATGTACCCCCTTTACCGGACAACCAGTAAAGGGGGTACATATCAGTATTCAGAGTAGTGCTTTTATCATTATTTATCAGCTACAACAAGTTTATATCCATTCAATTGAATGTTACTGCCGGTTGTGTCTTCGTTGCTCAAGGATTTTATATAGCTGTCGCCAGTGAGTATCCAATTGGAGTCTTTGCTGAGTTTCACAGTTACTTCTTTAGCCGTATTGTCTGTGTTTACAGCACCTACAAGGCTAGATCCATTTGTCATGTCAAGAGCGATGGTACTGATTGAATCGGCCATAATATTACCGCTTAGTTCTTGATTAGATGTGCGGAGTGTGAGGTGACCGCCGTTCTCACCAGTTTTTCCCCAACGGGAGTCAGCAGCTGCTTTCACTAGGGTAGATGTGTTCGGCATAGAGATTGCATTGTTAGAAAGGTCTACTTCAGCAGTGGTGTTGTTTACATAGAGGAACGCACCTGTAGCGTGAGTTGTGAGTGTGTTATTCTCTGCTTTCAGACGAGCAATACCGCTTTCAGCATCACCAGAGAAGCTTTGATATAGCATGAAGCCATTGTCTTTGTAGCCAGTTACATTGGAGTTTGTAAGGGTAATGGAGTTCTTACCTTCTACAACGCCAATTTCACTATTATTAGCTATTCCGTTGACATTGTTTACCATAATATTACCCGTGGAGTAGATAACAGGACTGCCTTCGCCAGATGTGGTGAGTTTGGCTGCTTCTGCGGTGATTGTGCCTTCTCCGCGATCTGTAGCAAGTGTAGCGGAGTGAGCCCCTTCAGTAGTGATAGTTAGGTTTTTGCCATTTACAGTGCCTTTGTAAGTAGCATCTAAACCACGAGAGGAATCACTTTTTGTGTGAATATTAGTGTTTTCTACGTTGATAACCGTGCCTTCACCAGTGGCAAAGACTGCATTAGAACCTTTAGAGTTAGATGTAATATTGCTACCCTTGATGTTGATTTGACTGCCGTCAATGCCGAGGACTACTGCATTTTGACCACGAAAATTGCTATTATCATCGCTTGTAGTGTTGCCAGTTTTATCGAAAACGCTATTTTCAATATCAATTACCGCTTTGTTTTTACCGATAAAAGCATTCTGATCGGCTGTTGTGTTTGTCATCGACTCATGAGCAATCGATTTGTTTTCTGTTACTATTGCTGTACCTGTGAAAGTATTGGGATTTACTTCCGGTTGAGGAGCCATGCTATTAGATCCTCCGTTAGGCATCCCCTCTGGAGGCACCCCGTTTGGCGCACCACTTGGGGGCATACCATTAGGTGCTCCTACAGGAGGTTGCCCTGTTGGTGGCGCACCATGAGGTGTACCGTTTGGATGTGTGCTTTCTTGTGTGGGCGATACTGTTTTAGTTTGTTCTGTTGTGGTTACAACTGCTATGTTAGTGTTAGGTTGAGTTTCTGCTGCTAAGGTTGGAATGATGGCTAACGTCGATAGGGCAGCGCCAAGTACTGCAGGTAATACCCAACGGCGTAACTTTCTATAGGGCAAACTATTTTTTCTATTTTTATGTTTCTTTTTAATCGTTGTTTTATTCATGATTAATATCTCCCAAATTATATACATACATTTTGAAAATACAACAAAATCTAATTGTGTAAAATTTAGAATGATAGAAGTATAATTTCTTACAATGAAAAGGACGTGAAACATAGAAACAATCTTTTTTATTCCTTTTGAATTATCTGAGGTGGTTTACTTTTTATCGATTTTTTTAGTATAATATACCTCAGTACATATTTTATTTTGTACTGATTCTGCCATATATCACAGAAAGGAATTCCGAATTCGTAAAGGCGAATAGCGCAAGTACCCGCGAAGGCAGTCGTTAGGGTAGACGAGGTGAAGAGTGATCGAATTATCAGCGGATGCTCTTCCGGCATATTCATGTCGTAACAGGTATTAAAAAGCCCATCGGTAACGATGGGGACAAAGTATATCTGAATGAATTGTATTGAACTAATAATTAATACATTAAATAGAATATTAATCTAGAACATTAATTTGTTAGCCTTAGTTTTTGCTGGGGCTAGAAATACCCCCAGTTATAGGAGGATATACTTATGTGCGGTATCGTAGGATACATTGGCTTTAATCAAGCATCTGATTTCTTATTGGACGGTATGGCGAAATTAGAATACCGTGGTTATGATTCTGCAGGCATCGCTATTATTGGTGCTGAAAATGTTATTAAAATTCAAAAAAAGGTTGGCCGTCTCTCCAATTTAGAGACTATCGTGAAAGCGGATCCTAATGAAGGAACTGTAGGTATTGGTCATACTCGTTGGGCTACACATGGTCGTCCATCCGATATGAATGCGCATCCTCATGCATCTGAAGATGGTAAATTTGCCGTTGTACATAACGGTATTATTGAAAACTATATGCCTTTAAAAGAGGAACTCATCGCAAAAGGATATCATTTCAAATCTGAAACGGATACAGAGGTAGTTGCACATTTGTTGGAGGATATGTACGATGGCGATTTTGTCGGTACTGTTCGTCGTATGCTGAATCGTGTAGACGGTGCGTATGCTCTCGAAATCATCTGTGCCGATGAACCGGATAAAATCATTTGTACAAAGAAAGAAAACCCTTTGGTTATCGGCCTCGGCAAAGGGGAAAACTTCGTTGCTTCCGATATTCCAGCTATTATTAATTACACACGTGATACATATATTTTAAGCGATGGCGAATTAGCTATCGTAACTCGCGATAATGTATCCGTATTTGACCGTGAAGGAAAAGCTGTTGATAAAGAGGTATTCCACGTAAGCTGGAATGCGGAAGCAGCAGAAAAAGGCGGTTATGAACACTTTATGTTGAAAGAAATTCATGATCAACCTAAGGCTGTTCGTGATACATTTGGTACACATATTTCTGAAGGCGGTAAGACAGCTATCTTTGATGAGTTGAATTGGACTGCTGAAGATGTGGCAGCTTTCAATAAAATTCTCATCGTTGCATGTGGTACTGCATACCATGCAGGGCTTGTAACAAAACAATATATTGAAAACTTGGCGCGTATTCCAGTTGATGTGGAAATTGCATCTGAATATCGTTACAGCAATCCGTTGACTGATGATAAAACATTATGTATCGTTATCAGCCAATCCGGTGAAACATCCGATACATTGGCGGCCTTGAAGGAAGCTAAACGCCTTGGTGCCAAATCCTTGGCTATTACCAATGTTGTTGGTTCCAGCATTTCTCGTGAAGCGGATAACACTGTTTACACATGGGCTGGTCCTGAAATTTCTGTAGCGTCCACAAAAGCGTACACTACTCAATTAGTAGCAGGCTTGTTGTTCGCTGTATACCTTGGCCAATTAAACGGCAAAATGAATCCAGCTGTAGGAGAAGAAATTCTTAGCGGTGTTAAAAACTTGCCTGCATTGATTCACGAGATCTTTGAAGTAGACGAAGATATGAAAGCCTTTGCTAAACATTATGGCTTCAAATCCGATGCATTCTTCTTGGGCCGTGCTATCGACTACGCAGTAGCGATGGAAGGGGCTTTGAAATTGAAAGAAATTTCTTACATTCACGCTGAGGCTTACGCTGGTGGTGAATTGAAACATGGTACCTTGGCTCTTATCGAAGAAGGCGTACCTGTTATCGCATTGGCTACACAAGAGGATGTTTACGACAAGATGATCAGCAACATCCGCGAAGTAAAAGCGCGTGAAGCTATCGTAATCGGCATCGGTATGAAAGGTGACGAAGAATTATCTAAACACGTTGACCACACAATCTATGTGCCTCGTGCAAATAAATTCATCGCTCCAATCTTAGCGGTTGTACCATTGCAATTATTGGCGTACTACGCAGCGATTACTCGTGGTGCAGACGTAGACAAGCCACGTAACTTGGCTAAATCTGTAACCGTAGAATAATATATATAACCAACAGTGCTTCGGCACTGTTGGTTTATTTCAATATAGGGAGACTATTATGGCAGTTATATTTTCCGGCATCCAACCAAGTGGGGAGTTAACACTTGGTAACTATTTGGGGGCTTTACGTAATTTCTTAGACTATCAAGATACTGATGAGTGTTACTATTGCATCGTTAACCAACATGCGATCACTGTACCGCAAGATCCAAAAGAGTTATTCCAAAATACTCGTAATTTGGCTGCACTATATCTTGCAGTTGGCCTCGATCCTAAAAAGGTAACATTATTCGTACAATCCGAAGTACCTGAGCATGTTAAGCTCGGTTGGGTTATGCAATCTATTAGCTATGTTGGCGAATTAGAGCGTATGACTCAGTACAAAGATAAGTCTCAAAAGCAAGGTGACTCTATTCCTACAGCGTTGCTTACGTATCCACCATTGATGGCGGCAGATATTCTGCTATATGGTACGAATTATGTTCCTGTAGGTGAAGACCAAAAGCAACACCTTGAGCTGACTCGTAATTTAGCAGAGCGTTTTAACCGTAGATTCGGTGAAATATTCGTAGTACCTGATATTAAGGTAGGCGAAGGTGGTGCTCGTGTTATGAGCTTACAAGAGCCAACCAAAAAAATGAGTAAATCTGATGATAACCAAAATGCTACAATTCGTCTTTTGGATGCTCCAGATTTGATTGTGAAAAAATTGAAACGCGCTCAAACTGATTCTGATAATGCAGTGCGTTATGATAAAGAGAATAAACCTGGCATTTCTAACTTGATGGGAATATACCGTGCCATTACGAAAGACAGCTACGAAGCTATCGAAGAAATGTACGCTGGCAAAGGTTACGGTGTATTTAAATCCGATATTGCTGATCTATTAGTAGCAACCCTTGAACCAATTCAACAACGTTACAATGAATTGATTACAAGCCCTGAATTGGATGTAATCCTCGATGAAGGTGCTGCTAAGGCACATGCTAAAGCAAGTGCAATGTATCGTAAGGTAGAACAAGCTATGGGCTTGTGCCGTAAATAAAATCATATAGTAGACTTTCAATTTGTGAGGTAAACCATGACGAAACAAGAGGCGATGGAACGCTTTTCATCAGGTACCGTACAACAGAGCTTAGAAATACATCGCGGTATACAGTGGACCGGTCGCATCATCGGTCTAGTTGTGTGTGCGTTGATCGTGAAATATATGCCCTTAGACTGGGCGGAACGCGTATGGTATTATCTGGTGCTGCTCGTGATATTATGGACCCTTCATAGATTAGGTGAAAGTCAAGCTTTTATCTGTGAAAAGGGCCTCGTGTTAAAACGTAGGCCTTTTTCTGTGAAAGAATACTTTCACAGTTTATTCTATGGGGATGAATATTTCGTCTTTGTTGATTATGAGCATATTATCGGATTCACTGAGGAATGGCGCGAGTTGCAAGCGATGAATGGTCATGGTGGAATCTATGTGATACCACTTGATCTGCATCAGGTGGCGTACAATGATAAAATGGCGATGATTGAGGCCATCCATAAACATACGCAGTCATAAAGCATAAGCACTAAACGTAATAAATATAGGCGCATACAGCGATATAAACATAGGCCTACAGAATCATAGAATAAATGAATCTAGAAACATAAAATATATGACAAGAATCTATAAAATGAAAAATCCACAAATTTATTGAATTAACTATTTACAACTTTAACGAACTAAAGTATAATACAATCATTAAGTACGGAATCTAAATCTGTATTGAACATATTATTAAGTAGAAAATAGGCGATAATCGCTGTGGAGGATAGTTATGAATTGGAAAAAGATGATGGCCGTTGGCCTTGCAGCTGTATCTATGATGGCATTTGTAACAGGTTGTGGTGGTGACACTAAAAAGGCTAATACAGAATTGCCTAAGAAAGTTGTTATCGGTTTAGATGATAGTTTCCCTCCAATGGGCTTTAAAGATGAAAAAGGTGAAATCGTCGGGTTTGATATCGATATGGCTAAAGAAGCAGCTAAACGTGCTGGCATGGATGTAGAATTCAAAGCTATCGACTGGTCCAGTAAAGAAGCGGAACTAAAATCTAAAAAAATTGATGCTTTGTGGAATGGCTTAACAGTTTCTCCTGAGCGCGAGAAAAATATTTTGTTCTCTAACACATATATGAAGGATAAACAATACGTCATTGTTCGTAGTGACGATGACTCCATTAAAGGTAAAGCTGATTTAGCTGGTAAGGTAGTAGGCGTGCAACAAGCTAGTACTGGTGAAGCAGCATTGCAAAACGACCCAAGTGGTAAGACTGTTAAGGAGACAAAATCCTATGCGGATTTTGTAAGTGCATTTATGGATCTTGGTATTGGTCGTGTTGATGCGGTTAT
Source organism: uncultured Veillonella sp. (assembly GCF_963551295.1). Taxonomy (NCBI): domain Bacteria; kingdom Bacillati; phylum Bacillota; class Negativicutes; order Veillonellales; family Veillonellaceae; genus Veillonella; species uncultured Veillonella sp. Next base: position 9,760 of record NZ_CAUVFT010000037.1, on the reverse strand, counting down.
TGCTGACGGTGTAATCGCTCGTTATCTTATGACAAAAGAACCTGGTAAATACAAAATTGTAGAAGGTACTGACTACGGTGTTGATAATTTCGCTGTTGGTTTCCGTAAAGATGATACTGCTTTGCGTGACAAAATTAATGGTATCTTAGCTGAAATGAAAAAAGACGGTACTGCTGATAAAATTGCTGAAAAATGGTTAGGCTCAGGCGCAGACTTAGATAAGAGCGATGCTAAATAGTACAATTCGTGATATACTAATAGTACTATGGTCAGTAGGTACAACTGATAATTAAAGAACGAAATGTACACTAGAGAAGCGGCCAGATGGCCCTTCTCTAGTCGTGTTTTGAAGGAGTCTTTCATGTTTGATTATTTATTGCAGATTATCCCAACCATCGCTGATGGTTTAAAGGTAACCGTATCGCTATTCTGTATTGTATGGATTTTATCTATTCCTGGTGGCATTTTAATGGCTATGTTACGTCTATCTAAATTGCCTTTAGTAGATAAGTTTGTTGATGCTTTCGTGTATTTGATGCGTGGCACACCGTTGATGTTACAAATCTTATTCGTCTATTATGCCTTGCCAATCATTACAGACGGTGCCATTCAGATGGATGATGCGACGGCAGCAGTTCTTACCTTCGTCTTAAACTACGCAGCTTATTTATGTGAGATTTTCCGTGGGGGTATTCAATCCATCTCTCGAGGTCAGTACGAAGGGGCGAAGGTTCTTGGTTTTACCTATGCACAAACTATGCGTAAGATTATCTTGCCACAAATGTTTAAACGTGTATTGCCTCCTCTTGCGAATGAGACGATTAACTTATTGAAAGATACATCTCTCGTGTATGTATTGGCAATGAATGATATCTTGCGTATTACAAAATCTATCGTACAACGTGATTTTGATATTTCTGCATTTCTCGTGGCAGCATTATTCTACTTAATCTTTACCTTTATTTTGACGAATATCTTCAGCTACTTAGAACGAAGATTTGCTGTATACGAAGATTAATCTAATTCTATGGTAGTTTGTCGTATGTAATGGTGTAGCTAGTTTTATAGGTGGAATACCTTTATTTGATGTCTATAGATGCGATTTCGTAGATGAGATATCTTTACTTGAGACGCTAATTATATACTTAATCTGACGATGTAAGAGGTACTTATGACATTTGTAAATATGGAGCGTATTGAAAAACGCTTTAATAATCAAACCGTATTGCGCGATGTGTCGCTCAAAATGAATAGAGGCGAAATCGTTTCTATTATCGGGCCTTCTGGTTCTGGTAAATCTACATTTTTACGCTGCTTGGGTCAGTTAGAAACGATTGATGGAGGCTCTATTACCGTTGATGGTACGATTCTTGCTAGTACTGAAAATGGGGTTGTAAAATACGCTTCTCCTCAAACTCAGCATGAATTATTGCTCCGCATGGGTATGGTATTCCAATCTTTCAATTTGTTCCCACATATGACGGTATTAGATAATATTATGATTGCTCCTCGCATGGTAAAAGGTATGAAAGATGACGAAATCTCACCGATTGCAGAGCAATTACTCAATAAAGTAGGATTATGGGAAAAACGAGATATGTATCCATCTCGCTTGTCTGGCGGTCAGCAACAGCGTGTAGCTATTGCCCGTGCGCTAGCGATGAATCCAGAAATCATGCTTTTTGATGAACCCACATCTGCTCTTGATCCTGAGCTTACTGGTGAGGTTCTTAAGACAATCAAACAATTGGCGGACGATCACATGACGATGATTATCGTAACTCATGAAATGAACTTTGCTCGTGAAGTATCGGATCGTGTTATCTTTATGGCTGATGGTGTTATTCAAGAAGAAGGAACACCAGAACAAATTTTTAGTCATCCGCAGAACGAAAGAACGAAAGCGTTCTTGGATAATATGTTATAGGAGGTTCTATGAAGTTACGTTTATTTGCGGCAACCTTAGCTGTCATGGCTTTGGGAACGACTTCTATTATGGCGGAAGGTTTACAGAAGACGCCTGATACACCTTTATCTATTGTGGAATCTCAGAAGGATTCCGCATCTATTTTGCCAGAACAATACAAATCCTATGCTACCAAGATGAACACGGTGGTGAAGGATTACAAAAATGGTTATATGTTCTCGATTCCTTGGCGTGTAGCTGATGGCGTTATGTTAGATATGGATGTGCGTAGTGAAAGCGAACATATTCAAGGGTATTCCTTCAATTTAGCGGGCCCTTCGCAAGAGGATTCCTATACAGTATCTTTTACTAAGCGCAATAATACACCACAAGAAGGAATATCTCAAAAAGAATGGAATACGACTTGGTATGGTGTACCTATTAAGGGCATGTCTAATGAGGAGTATTTAAATATCTGGCGCCAACATAGCAATAACTTTGAGCATAATGATATTGTTGGTGGGTTCTTTGCTAAGAAAGGTGCAGTCTCTGCGCGTTGGGATAAAAGTACACCAAAATCTTATGCGGATATGACATCTACAGAACCGGTTCAATCTGTATTTGAAGCAGAATTTATCATGGAGAAAGATCAAACTCATCGGTACAATTTGTCTAGTACGTATGCACCTGTTCGTGCAGAGTTTATGGAGCTAGGTTTGATGGAGCATACAATTCCATCCTTTGAATTGATCAATAAGCGCGGTTCTAATGCTATTAAAGGGGTAAAAAAAATATTAACCGGCACAAGCGATATCAGTGTTGCAGAAGGTATCAAATTTACCTATCCAAAAGGTTTCACCCGTCTAAATGAAAAGGGCAAGATTGCTTTCACTAAACATAATGTGCGCCTCGACATTGAGTCTTTTACAATCCCCGTACAAGCTGTTAGTTCCGGTATGCCAACTATGATGGGTAAGCAAATGCTAGGAGACTATTATCTTAAACAATTGGTTGAGGTTAATAAGGCTACAATTACTCGTTATGAAACGCATATTATTGACGGTAATGTGATGTTTTATTTAGCGGGACATATGAAAAATCCAAATACATCTGATACATCTGTAGCGGAACCAGTATCCTTTGGCGCAACAATTATTCTTGGCAATGAAGGTAATGTAGCAGTAGCTCGAATGATTGGTCCATCCACTAGCAATCTTGCTACTCAGGAACTTATAGATATATTAGATGGTTTTAAATTGACTACTACACTTAATACAAATCAATCGTCTCAGGTTCTTTAATATACGCATAATATTCTTTTATTTGTATAATTCTGTACGATTTGTGCTATAATGTAATAAATCCTCAGAAAAAAGAGGAGTTTTCCTTGATGGTCTAGAATATATTAGTATAGGCTAAACGATATTTGATCATATCCCCTTTGAGGGATTAGGAATAGGAGGGGTTATTATGGTTACCTACAAAACTATTGTCGTACCTACTGATGGTTCTGAAAATGCTAAACGTGCGTTGGAACATGCTCTCGCTGTAGCGGATCGCAACCAAGCTGAATTGATTGTTGTTCACGTTGCAAATATTGTGTCTGCTATTTCCAATTTTGATCAAACACCAATTTCTGGTGGATATGTATCTGAGCAAATTGCTGAGGATATGGAAGAAACTGGTAAGGAAATTCTTAATGATGTAGTGAAAGAAATTCCTGCAGGCGTAAAAGTTAAAAGCGTATTTGAAGTTGGCTCCCCTGGACCTGCATTACTTGCAGTGGCAAAAAAATATAATGCTGATCTCATCGTAATGGGTAGCCGTGGTCTTGGCCCTTTGAAAGGCTTATTCATGGGTAGCGTAAGTAGCTATGTAACTAGCCACTCCACTTGCCCTGTATTAATCATTAAATAATTTATATCTTATATTTTATATAGATATGATAAAAAAAGAGACTTTGGTTTCTCAAAGTCTCTTTTTTATGTTAAAAATGATATAATGTCTATATGTATGCCATACATATTGGTGTTATACGTTAAGACGTATCGATTAGTGACATAGAAGAGCTACAAAAAAGAATGGATAGGATTAAAAAAGGGGGATTATATGACCGACAAACAAGAATCATTGCTGAAGCTAGCAGAACTGTTTAAAATCTTGGGTGATCCTACACGCCTTAAAATAGTAGAGCTATTACTAGAAAATGAAATGTGTGTTAATCATATTGCAGAAACCATGGAGATGGGACAATCTGCTATTTCTCATCAATTGCGTGTATTGCGCCAAGCACGCCTTGTTACATATCGTAAAGATGGGAAAACAGCATACTATTCTCTAAACGATGATCATGTTGAATGTTTAGTTCGCATGGGGATGGAACACGTAGCTCATCAATAATTTAAATTTTTTATAATGAACACATTTCGTCCTACTTAGGATGAAATGTGTTTTTATATTTTATATATTTTATTTGAGTTGTATTTGATTATGGAGAAGTATATAAAGTGAATCTGTTAATGAAAAATATAGGAATATTAGTGGTATTTTTAGCTACTGTATTCTTATCAACAAAATCTATATGGGCAAAACTAATTTATTTAGATTCACTGAGCCCTTTGAATGTTCTTGTGTGTAGGGCTGTTTTATCATTACCTTTTTTTCTTATACCAATGATTCGTTTTGATTGGAATAGCGTGAATAAAAGTAAGGTTTTTAAATACTCATTTTTGGGGGCTATTCTTTATGTATCTTCATCTATAACGGACTTTATAGGATTATTATATATATCTGCCTCATTAGAACGTGCTGTTCTATTTACATTTCCAATTTACGTTTTTCTGTTATCATCAGATTTATCACGCATTACATTTTCAAAAGTAGTTTTAATTGTATCTACTGTGCTAGGATTAGCAATTATGTTTAATCCTACCGCTGATAATCACCTTATAGATACTCTAATAGGTATTTTACTAGTTTTACTTTCTGCAATCTTTTGGGCGTTGTTTATTATTTATAGTAAGAGGGCTGTTTCGAATATTAGTCCTACTATTTTTACTAGTACTTATATGTGTATAACTACAGTGCTTTTACTTTTTGGCTTTATAATTGATAGCAAAAAATTTACTACGTTTTCAACGCTCCAAACGCATACTATGATTTATTTAGTATTTTTGGCTATTTTTTGTTCTATCATTCCTTCATACTTGATGTCTTTTGGTCTTAAAAGGATTAATGCATCTCTTGCAGCAGTTATTAGTGCAATGGGACCAATAGTTACTTTAGGTTTAGATGTAGTTATTCTTAATCATAATTTAACCTTGAATGAAATTATTGGAGCTATAATTGTTACAGCTTGTGTAACTTGTTTAACAAGACTAAATGCTAAGGCATAAAAAATCACTCATAGCCATATGACTATGAGTGATTTTTTATAACTATGATTTTTTATTTTAATATAATGGGAAGAGATAATAAGCGATTGTAATAAACAGTGGCATAGTTATAGCGGATAAAATAGTTGTGCCCATTACGATTTGTGTAGCATATTCTGGATTATTCTTCATTTCAATAGCAATAAGAGACATATTAATAGCCGTTGGAACGCTATAGGTTATAATGATAGTTTGTGCCGCTATTGGATGCATAGGTCCATAGAACATAATGAATAATATAGTAATACCAGCGGCTATGAGTGGGCTCACAATGAGTCGTAAGGTCGTTGCGAGCATGACATCCATCTTGAAAAAGTTTAGCGGTGTTCTATTAATCTGTACACCTAAGGCAATCATGGCAACGCCAACGAAGGCGTTGGCAAAGATGTTGAGTGGTGCAAAGAAGAAGAGCCCGTGTAAATCAAAGGGCAATAGCTGGCAAAGTAGTGCCAGTGGGATGGCATATACCATAGGCATGTGGAATACGACTTTTAGTGCATCCCGTGGTGTTAGTCGTCCAGCTCCAGCTTGGTAGAAACCGTAGGTATTACTGCTGATAGTTTGTATGATCATGATAGATACAACACTCACTAAACCTAGATTAGCATAGGGGGTAGCACCATCGATGACGTATGGAATATTAGTAAATACAAAGATAGCAAGGGCGACACCCATATTCCCAACATTATTAAACATAACGCAGTTTTTTAAGGTTGCAATCTTGGCCAGATCATATCCTTGCATCTTACCTACCACATCTGAAAGGATGGAGTTTAGTACGAGTACACAGAGCGCACAGAATACAATTTCCAAAGTACCTGAGTTAAGTTTAGCTTCATACATAGCTCGAAATATAAAGGTAGGTAACAATATATAAAAGTTTAGTTTACTCAGCGTATATAGATCGAGTTTAAATCTTCTATCTAATATAAATCCCACGCCTATAAGTACTAAGATAGGGACCATAGAATTCATAAAAATATGGCCTACTAATTCGAATAGATTCATCATCTCACCTAGAGTTTTTCTTTAATATAGTAGTTAATATATAAGGCATAGTTTTAATGTATTGTATAACTATATGTTGTAAATATACAGTTGTTTTATATAAGTTGTAAGTAAATAAGTTTTCTAAAATATTTTTATTCTTTATAGTATTATCATATCATAGTCTCTATTGTTTGGGGCTTAAAAATTTATCGATTATGATTACTTATCATAATCATCAGAAATATCTATGCAGAATATGATTTTAGTATACAATTTCAACCATCGATTTATAGTATAATATGAATATATTGTATATTTCAGTTTGTTAGTACACGAAGTGTCTCTAGGTATTACCATGGTTTTTACAGTATGGCGTTTTAAGGGATGCACAGGAGGAATTATGAAACGAATTTTATTAGTATTAATGAGCGTTTTCATGCTTGCTTTTTTAGTAGGTTGTGGTAATGATGCAAGTAAACCAACTGAGTCAGCTAAACCAAGCACATCTGAAAAGATTACTGTACAAGCTGCAGCAAGCCTTAAAGGTGCTCTTACAGAATTGGCTGATGCTTACAAAAAAAGCCATAACTTAGCGGATGATCAAATCGCTATTAACTTCGCTGGTTCTGGTACATTACGTCAACAAATCGAACAAGGTGCACCAGCTAGTTTATTTATTTCTGCTGACGAGAAAAATATGAAAATGTTACAAGAAAAAGATTTGGTAACTGATGTAAAACCATTCGTAACTAATGAACTCGTTCTCGTAGTTCCAAAAGGTCAACCTAAGGTTGAGCTAAATCAAATCGCTACAGTAAAGCGTATCGTATTGGGCAATCCTGAAACAGTACCAGCTGGTAACTATGGTAAACAAGTATTAACAAAACTAGGCGTTTGGGAACAGGTAGAACCTAATGTAGTATACGCTAAAGATGTAAAAGCTGTAACAGCTTCCATTAGCCAAGGTGCTGGAGATGCTGGTTTCATCTATAAAACTGATGCTATCGCAGCGGGCGATGCAGTTGAAATCTCTGCAGTGACACCGGCTGATTCCCATGATCCAGTTATCTATCCGATTGGTATTATTAAAAAATATGACAACGCATTGGCAAAAGACTTCTACCAATACGTAATGAGCCCAGAAGGCCAAAAAGTATTAGAAAAATACGGTTTCTCTACTTCTAAATAAGAGTAAAGCGCTAGCTTTCAGGGCTAGCGTTTTCTTATGATACAATAGAGATATTATTGATATTACTAATCTTATGATTGCTCACTGTATGCTTTTTCTTTTTACTCTTTTGTAGTGATGAGTGCTTAATAATCTAGCATATGATATGATTTTGGGCATATAATTTGTTTGAAAAGTATTTTTGAATTAATGGATATAGCACATACTTTAGAGTTGTTGTGTATAGAAAGGGGGCGTGACATGAGTCCATTATGGCTGTCGCTATGGGTGGCAAGTATAGCTCTTATTATAGTTATTTTAAGTGGCTTAGCGACTTGTTACTGGATGAACCGTTGCAAGTGGGGTGGTATTGCCATTCTTGATGCACTTATTACCTTGCCACTTGTACTGCCTCCGGTAGTCGTTGGTTTTGCGTTACTTATGGTATTTACTCCAGGTTATGCGTTTGGTGCTTGGCTTGAAGCTCATGGTATGAGTGTTGTTTTTGCTGCATCTGGTGCCGTGATAGCCTCCTCTGTAATTGCATTTCCGCTGTTTTATCAAACGGTGCGTTCAGCATTGCAATCCGTCGATCATAATATGGAGGACGTAGCGCGTACATTAGGTGCTTCAGAGTTACGTATCTTTTTTACTATCTCCGTACCACTCGCTTGGAAAGGCATTTTGACGGGCAGTATTTTAGCCTTCTGTCGTGCTATGGGCGAGTTCGGTGCTACCATTTTGATTGCAGGCAATATTCCAAAGGTAACGCGCACCATGCCACTTGCTATCTACTCTTACGTAGAGGCAGGGCAGTACATGGATGCTTTTGAATTAGTTATCTATATTTGTGTGCTCACATTGGCATTGTTGAGTGGGATTCACCTCATCACAAAGGGGTCCTTGTTCCGTCATATTGATAATAATTAGGAGGTCCGATGATTACATTTTCCTTTACCGTAGCTAGACCTTCTGTGACTGTGAAAGCTGATGGGGTACTTCCTTCTGGTATTACCGTTTTGACAGGTCAATCCGGCAGTGGTAAAAGTACTTTCATTAAATGCATTGCAGGACTTGTAAAACCCACTACAGGTAGTATTCGCTGTAATGAAACAGCGTGGGTGAATCGAGATAATAAGATTTGGGTTCCCGCTCAAAAACGTCAGGTAGGCTATATGCCACAAGGTAATATCGTATTCCCTCATTTGTCTGTGGAACATAATATTACCTATAGCAAACGAGGCACACCTGACATGTGCAATAGTCTATTGCAGCGTTTAGGCCTTGAGAAATACCGAAAAATGAAGGCTGGCAGCCTGTCTGGTGGCGAACAGCAACGAGTTGCTTTGGGGCGTGCGCTCTACTCTAAACCGACTATCTTGCTTCTCGATGAGCCTTTATCTGCTTTAGATTGGAACTTGCGAAAACATGTGCGTGAAGATTTGGTGTCCATTATTCGCGAGTGGGATGTACCTTGTGTATGGGTAACTCATGATGAAAGCGAAGCCGAAATGGCTGGAGATCGGCACTGGACCTGTGAAGACGGAATCATTACAATTCCTAAATAAGGGGAAGTCTAATAAAAATATAAAACACCTTCATAAACGTTATCATATGATTATGCTATTCAACTTGAATAGGGGCACATTATGATAACTATTTGTGAAGGTGTTTTTTGCTATTACTATAATCTTTATTATTGATTTAGTATATGTACATTACGTTTGGGTTGTTACTGTTTAATTTCTGCAGATGTGTGTACTGTTTTACTTATAAATCCAACGATAGCTGTAACGGCAAATGCTATTGTAAAGGTTGGTAGTGTAGAACCTATTGTGCTTTCACTATGTAACATATAGTGGTATAAACCAACAGATACGGCCCAAATAAGACCTCGTACGAGATAAGCCGATACTGTTTGTACTTGTTGGCGATTGATAAAGTAGTCTGCCAATAAGATGGCAATCATCGGCGCAAATACAGAGCCGATAAGGTATAGGAAGTCTGTAATATCATCCATTGGATATAGAATAGCTGCAATAGTGCCCACGATAGTAACGATGACGGCTATACCTTTACTGGATGCACCGTTATAGATAGTCGTACTAGATACGCCTGCAGAGTAAGCGTCCATAAAGGTTGTAGTAACGGTAGAGAAGATGATAACGATGAGTCCCGCAAGGCCAAGTCCTGCATTCATCATGATAGTAATGATGGAGTCGCCACCGCCAAAGATAGCGGCACTAAGACCTAAGGTGTACA
>NZ_CAUVFT010000036.1:0-17852 GCF_963551295.1 uncultured Veillonella sp. | reverse complement strand
CAGCGGCGAATCGTATCTTACAGGACTTAGGACCTCAAGTAGTTATCATTAAAGGCGGTCACATCGGCGAAGATGCAACAGATTATGCTTTCACTAAGGATGGTAGCGTTCGTATTTGGACAAGCCCTAAATATGATACGGTGCATACTCATGGTACGGGCTGTACCTTCTCGGCGGTTATTACGGCAGAGCTTGCCAAAGGGCGTGATGTAATGGATGCCATTGGTACTGCGAAGGACTATATCGCCCTTGCTATCAAACATAATCCTGCGCTCGGGCATGGGTGTGGTCCTGTTAATCATATGGCATATGGACTGATGGCAAATGGGCCTCAAACGATGGATGAGCTCTTGAAAAAGGGTTGATGGAGGTACTTACATGACTTATGAAAATCCTTATATGAAAGATCGATTTTGGCCTACGTTAAATATATTAGAAACCTTGCGCAAGAAAAATCCGCTAGTAATTTGTATTACTAACGATGTGGTGCGAACTTTTACAGCAAATGGTTTACTGGCTATTGGTGCATCACCCGTGATGAGTGAGTGTAGCGAAGATTTGAAAGACCTCATCGCCCATGCATCGGCGCTACTCATCAATATTGGCACTCTTACCCCAGACAAGGTTAGTTACTATAAAGATGCCATAGCACTGGCGAAGAAACATGAGGTTCCTATTGTTTTAGATCCAGTGGGCTGTCACGCCGGGGCGTATCGATTATCTGTAGTTTTAGACTTGATTAAAACTGATGCTATTTCGTTGCTACGGGGTAACCAAAGTGAAATCAAAGCAATCTATGATGCTCTCAATATAAATCATAAAGTTGATAGCTCTCTCTCTGGTAAGGGCGTAGATGGGGAACAAGTTGAAAATAGCGCAATTATAACGTATCGTCTTGCGCGCCAAATTAACTGTCCTGTCATCGCAACGGGCGAAGAGGACTATGTTTCCGATGGAATCCGCGTATTTGCAGTTCTTCATGGCCATCCAATCATGACAGCGGTAACAGGGACAGGTTGTTTATTAGGTGCTGTGTTAGCTGCATTTTTTAGTTCCTATTGTCCATTCATGTATAACATGCCTATCGGTGAGTTTCTTGCGTATGCACTGGCTTACTATGGTCTAGCAGGTGAAAGTGCGGTTAAGGCGCGCGGCGTAAAACCTGGTAGTTTTAGTGTGGCATTTCTGGATGCCTTATATGAATTCGATGATGCGATGCTTTTATCTGAAAACCGAATACGGTCCGTAGTTGTGCCCGATCAATTAAAGGTATATTTTATTAGTGGTACGCAAGATGTAGGTTTTAATGAAGACCATTTACTAGGCATTGTTGAAGCTGCTTGTCGAGGTGGGGTGACCTGCTTCCAATTTAGAGAGAAGGGCATAGGATCAGTAGAAGGGCAAGAAAAATTAGAATTAGCTCAGCAGTTAAAAGAAATCTGTGCCAGGTATAATGTGCTTTATATTATTAACGATGATGTAGACTTAGCAGTGGCTGTTAACGCTGATGGTGTTCACGTAGGACAAGAGGATATGCGTTTAGAAGACGTTCGTAATCTTGTAGGGAATAAGGTTGTTGGTATATCCATTCATTCTGTGGAGGAACTTCATAAGACCAGTGTAGTTTATGCGGATTGTGTTGGTGTAGGCCCTATGTATACTACACGTAGCAAACCTGATGCTCAATTGCCGTGCGGACCTGAGCGCATTGCTGAGTTACGAGCAGAAGGTTTAACATTACCATGCGTTGGTATCGGGGGTATTACCTTAAATAACGCAAAGTCTGTTTTGGAAGCAGGTGCCAGTGGAGTAGCCGTAATATCTGCTATTGCTCATGCAGATAATCCATATGAAGCAACACAACAATTTAAATACTTGGTAGATAATATTAAGTGATATGTCTTTATAATTCTAGGATAGTAAATAGTAAGTACTATAAAAAGTAATGGAATAAAAATTATAGTAAATAGAACAAAAAATAGAAAAAATGCAAACAAAAAGACGATGACTTATGTCATCGTCTTTTTGTTAAGGAAGTTGTCAGTACTTACTGTAAGTTTAAAATGTACTTACAGGTATAGTTTCATTAAAATCTGTACTTACAGGTTGTTAGTTTAATTAGTATCGTACTTACAGATTAGATGGATTCAACGAAACGGTGGAAGAAAGCTTGTGGGTGTGCACATACAGGACAAACTTTTGGAGCTTCTTCACCAACGTGTACATAACCGCAGTTAGCACAAATCCAAGCTACTGGTTCGTCATTGTGGAATACTTTGTTACCGGATACTTGAGCTGCTAATGCAAGGTAACGAGCTTCATGACGAGCTTCAATTTTACCAACTTCGCGCATTTGGAAAGCGATTTTAGCAAATCCTTCTTTTTCAGCTTCGTCAGCGAATTCTTTGTACATTGTAGTATGTTCGTAGTTTTCACCAGCTGCTGCATCGCGAAGGTTAGCTTCGATATCAGCGGAAATATCGCCACCATGAAGAGCTTTGAACCACAATTTAGCATGTGCGGATTCGTTGTGAGCTGTTTCTTCGAAATAGTCAGCGATTTCGTTCATGCCAGCTTTACGAGCTGCACTAGCGTAGAATGTATATTTTTGGAATGCTTGAGATTCGCCAGCAAATGCTGCTTGAAGATTTTTTTCAGTATTAGAACCTTTTAATTCTGCCATTTTAATACTCCTTTGTACTTACGATAATTTTCAAAATTGTTACTTAACATATATATTCATAACCACTTGGTTGTGAATGCAATGGAATAGAATACTTATTCTATAATTTCGAGGGCGACTTCGCCTTAGTTAAGAAAACTTATTCTTAGATTAAATAGACACTTGCCTAACTCTTAAAATAGTACTTACTTATTTGTGTGTTTCGGCACTTGCCGTCTTAACAGTTTTATATACAATGTGTTATCCGTATACTTAACGAATAATCATTGTTGACTATATTGTAACATACTAAATGAGAAATGCAAGTCTTTTTGTAAAATTTATTTCGAAAATTTTCTAAATGATAAATATTATCAATGCAGTAAAGATGCGGATTTATAAAGATTGAATAGTATGGGATTTATAAAAAATGTTTATTTTGATATTGAGAATGATAACTAAATGAAAAATCATTATTGTTTAGTTATTGATATTGATTTCTTTCAATGTACTAATATTTTCTCATAAAATGTAATGTATAGTAAAAAAATTTTGTAATTTTTGCTGATTTTAAAGTAATATTTTTTACTATATCTTATAGTCGTAATTATAAGATTGGTAGACCTTTTAAATTCGTGCGTTATATAAGGAGAGTATGTAATGAGAGTGAATACCTATAGTTATATAAGAGACGACTAAACTATAGAGTCAGAATATATTTATAGAACTAACTATTTTATGTATAATAAATATATAAATACCGACTAGAGTTAAAGGAGGCGCTATGTCATTTGTTAGATATTACGTAGGCGATGTAGTGAAGATGAAAAAATCACATCCTTGCGGCAGTGACGAGTGGGAAGTAAAGCGTATTGGCACGGACTTTCTCGTCGTATGTAATGGTTGTGGTCATCAACTCTTGATGCCGCGCCCTAAATTTGAAAAGGCAGTTAAGAAAATCGTATCTCGATTGCCGGAAAATGAGTAAGGAGGGCTTATGGTACGACTTACCGATTATGTGACAAGTGGAGGTTGTGCGTGTAAGATTGGGCCTCATATATTGAACCGTGTGCTGAAAGCCGTAACACCCGTTACTAACGAGCATGTTCTCGCAGATATGACTGGTGCCGATGATGCTGGGGTATATCAAATCTCTGATACCTTTGCATTGGTGCAAACCTTAGATTTCTTTACACCTATGGTTAATGATCCTATTTTATTTGGTAAAATTGCAGCTGCCAATGCATTAAGCGATGTTTATGCTATGGGTGGGACCCCTTTAACGGCGATGAATATTGTAGGCTTTCCGGTTCCTCTCGTCGAGCAAGGTGTTTTGACGGATGTGTTAAATGGGGCTGGTTCGATTGTAGCCGAGTCTGGTGCAGCTATCGTAGGTGGACATAGCATTGAAAATAAGGAACCTATTTTTGGGATGTCTGTGACAGGACAAGTGAATCCAAATCAGATTTGGAAAAATAAAGGTGCCCAAGTAGGGGATGTGCTAGTATTAACAAAGCGTATCGGTACAGGTATTATGAATAATGCTCTGAAAGCAGATTTATTCCCTGGAGGCACGGAACAGGCCGTTACTAGTATGAGTACTTTAAACCGTGTAGCGGCTGAGTTTGCACATAACTTTACAGTCCATGCTTGTACAGATGTAACAGGCTTTAGCCTTATGGGGCACTCCGTAGAAATGGCAAGTGCTTCTGATGTGACGATTCATATCAAAGCTTACGATATCCCTCTTTTTGATGATGTCATCGAAGCGGCTCAAATGGGCTTAATTCCGGCTGCATCTTATGGTAATCGCAAGGCTATAACCGATGTACATGTTGACAAAACACTTGATCTTGTATGGACGGATATTTTATTTGATCCACAAACTTCGGGTGGGTTGCTGTTCTCTGTTCCTGCTAGCGAAGGTACTCAACTCGTTGAGGTGTTACATGAGGCTGGTATTGACTGTGCTGCTATTGTGGGCGCTGTGGAAAGCTTCAGCGGTCTTGCTGTACGCGTGACAAAATAAAATCATAAAAGTTAAGTAATGTATAATATCGTATTGGTTTAGCTATTTATATAAAATATTATTAGCTGATAGCTGATACTTTCATAAAACATATAATGTATATAAAGAGGTGCATAATGAGCAATACAAAGGAATTAACTGTAGATGTGCGCGGTAGTTTATGTCCAAAACCTGTTATTGAAACTAAGAAGGTAAGTGATGCGAATCCAAGTGCCATTATTACAACTATTGTAAATAATGAGGTGAGTCGCGATAATGTTGAGAAGTTTGGTAAATCTCGTGGCTATGGTGTGGAAGTTCGCCAAGATGGTAAGGATTTCTATCTTACACTGACACCTAATGCGAATCCGGTAACTGAAGTTAGTTGTGAGCCCTTGAACTATGGTAATCGCGTCGTTTTGATGACAAAGGATTACCTTGGTGAAGGAAGTGAAGAGCTTGGTCGCAATTTGATGAAAACCTTCTGGGTGTGCATGCTTGAAGCGGATGTGAAACCTGCTAAAATTTATTTTATTAACAGCAGTGTTAAGATGGTTGTAAATGATTCGGTTCATTTAGAAAATATTAAAAAACTAGCTGATTTTGGTGTTGAGATTGCAGCATGTGGTATTTGTCTTGATTTCTATGGGGTAAAAGAAGAGCTTGGCGTAGGTAGCATTACAAATATGTATGCTATTACAGATTCTATTTTAGGCGATAATATTATAAAACTATAATTGTCCCTGACTTTATGAGATAACTTAAAACAGGTGTGGCGCATTGGAAAATAAAAAATTACTAGTCGTCTTTACGTCCTATTATTTTGGCGATAAAGCAGACAAGGTATTAACAGAATTAGAGGTGCCTCATCAATTGATGGCTACACCTCCAGAGCTTTATGATATGTGTGGTTTGTCTGTGCAAATAGACCCAAGTATTGTAGAGCAGGTTCAGATTATTTTTAAAGAACATAAGATTAGTACATCTGGCCTCTTTTGGTACGAAAAAGGTGAGCTAGCTATACCATATAAAGCCTAGACAATGTCTAGGCTTTTTGGTTTTAGTGTTAATCTTCATATAATTTGAACGGTGAGTGTGGTACTATAGGAATATGATATTTTTTATCAATTATGGAGGTACATATGAGTAAGTATGAAATAGATAATATAAAATTAACGGCCCCTAAATTTGATCGAAAAGATTTAGAGTATGCTATGACCTATCGTTATGCATGTAAGAAATTTGATAGTACTAAAAAGATTAGTGATGAAGACTGGAATGCTATCTTACAGGCAGCGCGTTTGTCTCCAACATCCCTAGGCTTTGAGGCGTATCAGTTATTAGTCGTTCAAAACCCAGAGATTCGTGAAAAGATGAAAGCTCATGGTTGGGGCATTCAAGCTGGCCTTGAAGCAAGTCATTTTGTAGTGTTCTTAACACGTAAAAAGGTAGATTTGGAATTTGATTCTCCTTATGTACGCTACATTCAAGAGGAGGTTAAACAATTACCTGCTGAAGTAGATGCTATTTATAAAGAAAAATATGCTCAGTTTACTACGGAAGACTATAAAACATTTGAGTCTGAACGTGCTGCTTTTGATTGGTCTTCCAAACAAGTGTATATCGTTATGGCGAATATGATGACTATGGCTGCCTATGAAGGTCTTGACTCCTGTGCGCTAGAAGGCTTCAATCAAGATAAGATGACAGCCCTCTTAGGCGATGAATTAGGTCTCTTTGATACGAAGCACTTTGGCATTGCTGTGATGGCCGCATTTGGCTATCGTGATGAAGAGCCACATCGAAATAAAACACGCCGTACAATGGATGAAATTGTTACCGTAGTTTAATTGATTGCGACTTTTATAACTATATCAAATTCCTTCATTTAATCTTTAGAAATGAATGATATATTATAAATATACAGATTATTTATAATATTTATAAAGCCTGTATAATTTGGTAGGATATTATAAATATATTGATTAAATAGGAAGGAGTGATCATATGTTATGGTCAATTATCGTTGGTGGTTTTATCGGTTTTCTAGCAGGTGCTATCACTAACAAAGGTGGTGCAATGGGTATCATTGCCAATGTTGTTGCTGGCTTAATTGGTTCGTCGGTAGGTCAAGCAATATTTGGCACATGGGGACCAAGTCTTGCTGGTATGGCATTAATTCCTTCTGTTTTAGGTGCAGTAATTGTTGTTGCTGTTGTTTCGTTTTTCTTCGGAAAGAAATGATAGCAATTTCTTTGTAAATATATAGCTAACATAGCTAAAAGGATTTTACATGAAAGGATCCATAATAATGGCATTAGATGATAAATTAAACCAAGCTAAAGGTGCATTAAAAGAAAATGCAGGTAAATTAACTGGTGACAAAAAATTGGAAGCAGAAGGTGCTGTAGAAAATACAGCTGCAAAAGTTAAAGACGTTGCACATGATGTTGCTGAAGATCTCAAAAAAACAGCTGAAGATGTTAAAGATGCTGTAGACGGTGCGATTAGTGGCGTCAAAAATGCTTTCCATAAAGACGATAAATAATTTTAAATAACAGGCTATAATTAGCAATAAAAAACCAGTAAATCATAGGATTTACTGGTTTTTGTTATATAAATTTGTTTATACGTTGAAGCGGAAGTGTGTTACATCGCCGTCTTTCATAACGTACTCTTTACCTTCAAGGCGTACAAGGCCTTTTTCTTTAGCCGCGTTTTGGCTACCGCAAGCTTGTAAGTCATCGAAGGATACGATTTCAGCACGAATAAAGCCTTTTTCGATATCAGAGTGGATTTTACCAGCTGCCTGAGGAGCTTTTGTACCGTTTACGATTGTCCAGGCGCGCGCTTCCATTTCGCCAGCTGTGAAGTAGTTAATGAGGCCTAACAGAGCATAGCTTGCTTTGATAAGTTTAGTTAAGCCGGATTCTTCAAGACCGAGATCTTCAAGGAATGCAGCGGATTCTTCGTCGGATAATTCAGCGATTTCAGACTCGATGCGAGCAGAAACTACAACAATGCCAGCACCTTCATTTTTAGCGTATTCTTCAACGCGTTTTACGTGTTCGTTAGCGGAGTAATCAGCTACTTCGTCTTCAGATACGTTAGCTACAAATAGGGATGGTTTAGCAGTGAGCAAAGATAATTCTTTGATCATTTCTAATTCGTCTTCGTTAAGGCCTTGTGCACGAACTGGTTTAGCTTCGCCAAGACCTTCGATGATGCGCTCTAACAATGGCAATTCCGCACGAGCGTCTTTGTCGCCAGATTTAGCGATTTTCTCGATACGTTGTTTGCGTTTTTCTACGGATTCAAGGTCAGCAAGGCAGAGCTCAGTATTAATGATTTCAATGTCGCGAATTGGATCGATGGAACCTGCTACGTGAGTGATATTAGGGTCATCGAAGCAACGAATAACTTGTGCAATGGCATCTACTTGGCGAATATGGCTAAGAAATTTATTCCCTAAGCCTTCACCCTTAGAGGCACCTTCAACGAGACCTGCAATATCTACGAAACGCATAGCTGCAGGAAGAATGCGTTTGGAACCAAACATTTCAGCTAATACAGCTAAACGATTGTCTGGAACATCAACGACACCTACGTTTGGCTCGATTGTACAGAATGGATAGTTGGCAGCTTCAGCGCCTGCTTTTGTAATAGCGTTGAATAATGTACTTTTACCAACATTTGGAAGGCCTACGATGCCTACTTCTAAATTTGTGCTCATGGTACCACCTTTTATTAAAACATTGATTTCGTTCTTTGTGAAAGTTTATCGCAATAGTTTGTTATAAACCTTATCAAATAAATATTATACCATACTAATAGGATGGAAATACTCAATAAATATAAAATAGATTATTTCAAAGTGCTATAATATAAATAGAGTTAAATATATTACTTAAAAAATGTGATAAGTTCATATTAAATATAGGATTAATATAGATTTTTATTCGCTGTAACTATATAGATATAATTTATAGGTGTATATATTAATAGGGTATAGAATGTATCCAATCATGTTAATATAGATATTTCTAAAACTATATTGTGAAAGCTAATAGGAAAGGAAGTTAAGTATGTTTTCCAAACTATTTGATAGTTTTTTAGTCCATTATTTAGAACGTTTCAATGATTATTGTTTTACCGTAAAAATTGGAGATAATGAATATACAATCGGTGACGGAGAATCCGAGTTTACTGTCATCGTTAATCGCGATATTCCCAATAAGGATTTGTTAATATCCGCAGAGCTCGCCCTCGGTGAAGCGTATATGCGTAAAGATATTGAAATTGAAGGGGATTTATTTAAAGCCCTTTGTGTAGTTCTTGGTTATGTAGGAAAGGACTTTATCAATCGGAAGGTACTTAGTTCGCTCTTTAATGCAGGTCTTAAAAAGAAAGATCAAAAACAACAAGTATCCTCCCATTATGATTTAGGCAATGAGTTTTATAAATTATGGCTTGATGAAACCATGAGCTATTCCTGTGCGTATTTTAAGCATGAGAATGATAGTCTCAAAGATGCGCAATATCAAAAGGTGCATCATATTCTTGATAAATTATATTTAAAAGAAGGGATGACTTTACTTGATATCGGTTGCGGTTGGGGATTTCTTCTCATTGAGGCGGCTCGTAAATACGGTGTTAAGGGATATGGGTGTACTCTTTCCGAAGAACAATGGAAAAAAGGGCAGGAACGCATTAAAGAATATGGTCTTGAAGGACAAGTTGAGATTGAACTTATAGATTATCGTGACGTAGCTGCTTCCGGACGTACCTTTGACCGTATTGTCAGCATCGGCATGCTTGAACATGTAGGTCGGCCTAATTTTCCTATGTATATGGAGGACGCATCGGATATGCTTAAAGACGGTGGTTTGTTCCTGCTTCATTACATCAGTGACCCCTCTGAAAAGGAAACAAGTGCCTGGATTCGTAAATATATCTTCCCAGGCGGATGTTTGCCGTCCCTTCGCGAAATGGTCAGCCTCGCTTATGACTATGATATGAATGTCATCGATGTTGAAAGTTTACGGTATCACTATTATAAGACTTTAATGCATTGGTATAACAATTTCCAAGGCGTCCGTGAGCAAGTAGAGGCGAAACGAGGGAGTGAATTCGTACGCATGTGGGATCTGTATCTTTGTGGATGTGCGGCAGGTTTCTACATCGGGAATATGGACTTGCATCAAATTCTGATGACAAAAGGTGTTACGAACGAGTTGCCATTAACACGTTGGTATTAAGTAAGAGTAAAAATAGACTTATAGGACAAAAAAGAGACCATCTTAAGATGGTCTCTTTTAATTAGCGGCATTGTAACTATTTTATATTTGTAGATTATCGAAAGCACGTTCTGTAAGTTTAGTTAAATATTTTATTAAATGAATATCATATATAATTGTAAAAAAACTTTATCATTCTTTAGTGCCAAGTACTATAAACCCTGAATAAGAATTATTATCCTCTTTTCCTACAATGATTTTGGTACGAACATCAAAGAAATCATTCAGATTATTTTCTGTTATAGTATTCTTGGTGGTACCTAAAATATAGTTATTAGGTTTTAGCATTAAAGTTTTATCAGATATTTGAAGTGCATGATCAGGATAATGTGTGTTCATAATGCAAGCAAGATTAGATTCATCTACGATGTTTCGAATAAGTGAAAGCATGGTATACTGATTTTTAAAATCTAAATGTGATTCTGGTTCGTCCATAATGAGCAGTTGTGGTTCACTCGCTAGTGCTCTGGCAATAAATGCCAATTGCAACTGACCTCCACTTAAGCTTGATGCTGTTTTGGAAGCGAGTGAGGAAATACCTATTCTTTTTAGGACAGAGTGGACTATTTCATAGTCTTTATCTGTAGGTACAGAAAACATACCAATATGTCTACTGCGTCCCATTAATACGATTTCTTCTACCGTATAAGGAAATGATAATTCTCTTGCTTGCGGAACATAGCCAATAGGAGCATTATCATGGGGTTTAACTAGTTGATTATTTATGTATATGTTGCCTTCTTGTAACTGCTGTATACGGGAGATACATTTTACTAATGTTGTTTTTCCAATCCCGTTCCTGCCTAAAATAGTCAATATTTCGCCCGATTTTATTGTGAAAGAAATGTCTTTGAAAATATAATCTTTTTTATTATAAGCAAATGAGCCGTTTCTCAATTCAAAAATCATTTCCAATCACCTCGTGTTCGGTAAAAAAGACAAGCAAAGAATGGGGCCCCTACTAAGGCGGTGATTATTCCTATTGGGATTTCTGCAGCAATAGCTGAGCGTGCGATTAAATCCACGATAATCATGAAAATAGCTCCGACAATGATGGAGATAGGAAGTAGTTTCTGATGATCTACACCTATTAACATGCGACAAATATGTGGAATGACAAGTCCTACCCAACCGATTATTCCTGTGATGGTTACGCAGGCTGCAGTTATTAACGTGGCCATAGCAATAATAATTAGGCGTAACTTAAAAGGGTTCACTCCAAGCGCTGTAGCTTCCTCATCTCCCATAGAGAGAATGTTGATTTTCCAACGTAAAAAGTATAGCACAGCGCATCCAAAGATGATAGGAATAGAGACGAGTGAAACATTTTCGTAGGAAGCTGTAGAAAAACTACCCATTAACCAATATGTGATTGCCGGTAATTTGTCATATGGATCAGCTACATATTTAATTAAAGCTATCAATGCTCCGAAAATAGCAGAAACAATCATTCCTGATAAAACCAGTGATAATGATGTGATTTGATTTCTTAGTCGAGCTAGACTATATGTGAGGCAAACACTGGCAATACCAAAGATAAGTGCAAATCCCGTAGCGTATATATTTATTCCGGAAATTAATATTCCCAGTGCAGCGCCGAAGGCTGCACCAGAACTGACACCTAATATATCCGGACTGACTAATGGATTTCTGAAAATACCTTGAAAAACGGTTCCAGCTATTGCAAGAGCTCCACCGACAAGTATGTTTAGTAAAATTCGAGGAATACGAAGATTCCAAATTACGGCGGATTCCATATCAAATGCAGCTGCAGAGCTTCCGTTTGATAAAATATTTATAACTTGTGTGGGCATTAGCATATATCGCCCAGTCATTAAGGATATTAATACAGTAAGAGCGAGAAATACTAAAAGGCAGAAAAATATAACTAGATATTTATTTTGAGATCTCATGATTACTCCTTAGTTAAAATGTGGGAGTGTTATTTATAGAAATATTTAAGATGGTATTAATTTCACTATCTGTGAGATTGTAATGGTAGAAGGTATTGTAAAACTGTTTTAAATCGTCACGTAATATATAGTCATTAAAAGTATCAGGTTGAATGAGTTGTCCCATCCATTTCATCATTAATGGTGTTTCTACATTAGGTGCATCCCAACGATAGATTCCCATAGGTGCTTTATAAACTCGATGCGTTTTTACTGCTTTTATGTTACTCCAATTTTGACCTTCAAGCTTATCCTGATAAATATCATCAGGTCTAATGGAATCAAAGTTGCTTAATATAATTATATCTGGATCCCAGGTCATGATTTCTTCCATTGAGACTTTAGTCCAGCTACCTTTTGTATCTTTTGCAGCATTTTCACCACCTGTCATAGTAATCATGAGTTGATTGACTGAATTGTTCCCCGCGACAGTTAGATTCTTATTTTGCAAATATAATACTTTCGGCTTATTTGGTAACACAGAAGCATTTTTTTGTTTAAAATATGCTTCTGAATCTTTATGGTATGAGATTAAGGCTTCGGCTTGTTCCGGTTTATCTAGAATCTTGCCTAACAGACGAATTCCGTTTTGAATATCTTCCAATGTTCCATACTTTATGGATACAGCAGGTATACCTAGCTCTTTAAGTTTTTTTGCTACTTCTGGTTGATAATCCCAAATGATGACGACATCAGGCTTTAACTTAGCAACTTCTTCAAAATTAACATTGAAATTGTTGTCTACAAATGATGAGTTAACATTTTCTAAATCAGGAGCTAACGTCTTAAATATACTAGCTTCATATGATTTTTTAGCTGATGGATGTATGCCTACTATTTTTTTATCACTACCATCAACTGCATATACAATAGAGGTCCAAGGGATAGGGACGATAGCGATACGATTAATTTCTTTCTTCATAGATACGTCTGTACCAGTTAAATCTGTAACGACTTTTATATTGTCTTTGGTTGTATCGTTTGGACCAACAGAATTAGTACAACCGGCAAATAGTAACGGGCATATTAATAATCCTGCCATAAGACTATTGTGTATAAAATTTTTCAGTTTCATACGGCACCTCCATGATGGATATAAATTAAATAAACTTATCCTAGCATTTTAAAAAATAAACTTCTAATTCCTAATTTTTATGTACATATAGAAGAATATTATAAAGTTAAAATATGTAGAAAATATCCGGTAATAGAGTTTCTGATAGTATTTTTGGGGTATAAAAAAAGGCCCTCATCTATTAAGTCGATGAGGACCTCGCTCTATTATAGAGAATGTGCTCTTAAGTCCGCAGCGGATTGTGTAGAGATCCAAGCTGGTGGAATATCGAATACAGTGTAGCAACCTGTGCCGCCATGTTTAGCAAGACGGTAGATACCACGAGCGTAAGCAACAAGTGCAGAGCCTGTGAATTCAGGGTTGGAGTCAAGTTTCAAGGAGTACTCGATAACGTGACGTGTGCCTTCTGTGCTTTCACCAGAGCGAAGAACGAAGCCACCATGTGGAATGCCTTTGTGGTTGCGATCAAGTTCTTCTTGAGAAATGAAGTTTACTACTGTTTCATAACCTACGAAGTAGTTTTCCATAGTTTTAATTTCATTTTCAATTTTAGCTTTGTCTGCATCAGGAGCAGCTACTACGTAGCACTCACGAAGGTGACCTTTGTAGCCATCAACATCTGGAGTTTCACCATTGCGGATAGCTTCAAGGTATTGTTCTTTAGGAACAGTGTATTGACGAGCGTCAAGAACACCATCGATACGACGAATGGCATCGGAATGGCCTTGGGATACACCGCGGCCCCAGAATGTGTAGGATTTACCTTTTGGCAAGATTGCTTCCGCGTAAACACGTTGCAAAGAGAACATGCCTGGATCCCAACCACAAGAAATTAATGTAGCAGTTTTGGCTTCTTTAGCTACTTTGTCTACATTAGCGAAGTGTTCAGGAATACGTGCATGTGTATCGAAGGAATCAATACAGTTAAAGTATTTTGTTACCATCGGTGTTTGTTCGATAAGATCTGTTGCAGAACCACCACAAAGAACCATTACATCGATTTTGCCTTTAAAGTTAGGAATATCTTCCATCGTGTAAGTAGGTACACCAGATACAGTTTCAATACCTTGACGGCGAGAGAATACGCCGATGAGCTCCATATCAGGTTGTAACTGAACAGATGCTTCTACGCCACGAGCTAAGTTGCCGTAACCAACGATACCAATACGAATATTCATATTAGCCTCCTATATAAGTTGAAATTTAATAATTAACATATTTATTATAGCATAAAATTAATAGCTTTTAATATTTTTCTATAGAATTTATTAGATGGTATAGAGAATAATTAATATCTAATTTAAACAAGTAATTTGTGCACAACTATATCGATACATAGCGTGTTGTTATAGGGGACAAATAAAAAATCATATGAGTATAAATTGACACATATACCCCGAACCTAGATACAATTAAATTGGTTATGTTAGCTAGTTATGTTCATAATTGAAATGTTAGAGGAGGTATAACATGAGAAGAAATGTAAAAGCTGCTGTTATTGCTGCATTAATCGTAACAGGTGCTAATGCTTTTACCATGGTATCAGCCACAACTGTGGAAAGTCATACAGACGGAAAATCTATTGGTCTTAATTTGTGGGGGGAAAAGAGACATTATACAGATGACTTAACTGTTAATGTATCAGGCTTAGGTGTGAATGGTACAAAATATCATAATAATGTTACAGGTATTTATGCTCTTGATGGGACACAAGTCGCTATCGATAAAAATGTAACCGTAACAGTTAAAAATCCAGCACCTGCAGAAAGTGGTGCGAAACGTAGACCTGATTTGGCACATTATTACATGAGCGGTATCTATGCTGGTTATGGTGGACTTACTAGTGATGGCAATAACGATGATACTCGAGTCACCGTAAAAGGAAATGCTAAAATCGATGCTGTTGGCGTTGGTTTGCAAGCTAATAAAGATGGATATATTCGCATATTAGGTGGGGCCGATGTAAAAACATATCCTTTAGATACCTCTGATACCTATTCTGCATTATCTGAAGAAGGCTTTGTATATGTAAATACGGGTATGGATGGCTTACAACCAGGCTCTAATGATGTGAAGATGTACGGTAATATAGGATTTTTAGATAAAAACTATGGTATTGAAAAGAACCCTCATAACCATGGCTCTGAAATCTCTTTAGGCTTAACAACACCAAATTCTAAATTAATAGGTGGTGTGTTGAATGAATTTGATGAAAGCAATAATAATCCGTATCATGGTGGTTTGCGATTGTATTTACAAAATGGTGCGACCTGGCGCAATGAATGGTTAGGCGCTGAGCGCGTATATCCTACACAAGGTCGTCCTAATAATGCAAACTATTTATATACTGGTAGCCGTGTAGAACATTTTATTGGTGGTAAGGATATAGCGAGTCAAGGTATTATTCAACCGGTAGACGCACGACCAATTACTATTAATAATTATGCGGGTCATACCGCCATTGATTACGAAAAGGGTGCTCCTGCAGCTGCACAAGGTAAGGGCGAAGTTGTTATCAACCATGCTGATAAGGGGTCTTCTGTGACTATGCGCAGTTCGGCAGATGCTCTTAAAGGATATGTAAATGTAAACAACCCACGTAGCACTTTGCAGCAGTTGGCTAATAAGTTAACATATACTGGCTTTACTAAGGGTGAACGTAATTTAGATGTGAATGTTGAAGTCCATTCCGGACTCATTAGTCCTTCATATTCTACTAAGCTTGGTACAGAAAACTTTGCTGTTGACGGTAAGGCTAGCGTTACGGATAAAGCGGTCGTGACAACTCGTGAAAGCGAAGTTGTATCTGGTGTTAAGAGTGCGTTAGCTTCCTCTGTGATGCAAATGAAAGCTGATACGAATGACTTACAACGTCGCCTCGGTGATATACGATTAAACCCCAATAAGCATGGTGTATGGGGAAAATATATTGGCGGTAAATCTAAAATTACAGACAACGCCTATGTAAACCAAACATACAATATGGCGCAAGTTGGTTATGACACATTGCGTGGCGATTGGACTATTGGTGGTGCTTTACTATATGGTACAAGCAATAGTGATTACGCTCTAGGCTCCGGGTCCGGTAAAACCGCAGGTTTAGCATTATACGGTGCAAAACAATACAATGATGGTCGTTACTTAGATGTTATTGGTAAAGTAAATCGTTTGAAAAATGATTTCACCGTACGCAATAGCTTGGGCATAAGCTTGAGCGGTGATTACCGCAATACAGGTACCTCTTTGAGTGTTGAATATGGTAAACGGATTAAGAAAGACAATGGTTTTTATATCGATCCTAACGCAGAATTGACGTTTAGTCGCTTGTCTGGTGTAAACTTTGATGCTCGTACAAATACGGATAGCATAGTACACATTAACTCTGATGCGGTAAATTCCGTTATCGGTCGTATTGGTGTAGGCATTGGCAAGGAAAGTAAGAACAGCAATATCTTCCTCAAAGCAGCATTAGCTCATGAATTTTCTGGCAAAATGAAATCTACTTATAGCATGGCCGGTGAGCCAACCACGGGTAGTGAAGTGAACTTGAAAGACACATGGCTTGATCTTGAACTAGGTGGCTCATGGAGCGTACGTCCTAATACATATATTTATGGGACTTTCACTAAAAATTTTGGTGCTACCGTAGACAATTCCTATCGCATTGACGCAGGGATTCGGCATAACTTTTAAGTAATGGTAAATATAGTAGAGACAAATAATTATGGGAATGTTATTTGTTAGTACTATAGTGTTAAGGAATACTGGAATCAAATATTCATATATGTAAGGGTATATAAAAAAGACCGACTACATTCCTAGTGAAGGACTGTAGTCGGTCTTTTGGTTTTATAGATATAAACTACTATAAATCATATATTCCAGATTAAATGTAAGCTAAATATAAATCTAAAACCAAATATAGACATTATTATATTAGAACTGTAATGTTTTGATTCTTTCAACGGCACGAATTGTATTTTCACGGCTACCGAATGCTGTTAAACGAAGGTACCCTTCGCCGTGAGGACCAAAGCCAGAGCCTGGTGTAGAGACGATTTGAACTTGTTCGAGTAAGATGTCAAATAATTCCCAGCTAGTCATATTGCCAGGCGTTTTAAGCCAAATATATGGAGCGTCCACACCGCCATATACAGTAAGGCCGATAGATTCAAGACCTTCTTTGATGATGCGGGCATTTTCTTTATAGTACGCAATGTTTGCACGTGTTTGTTCACGTCCTTCTTTTGTGTATACTGCTTCTGCACCACGCTGGATGATGTAAGGAACACCATTGAATTTAGTACATTGACGACGGTTCCACATAGGGTTTAGCGGTTGGCGTTCACCAGATTTAGTTTTGCCAGTGACCTCTTTAGGTACTACTGCATAAGCACAACGTGTACCAGTGAAACCTGCAGTTTTGGAGAAGGACCGGAACTCGATAGCTACTTCTCGAGCACCTTCAATTTCGTAGATGGATTTTACAGTATCTTCTGTGCTGATGAAAGCTTCGTAAGCGGAGTCAAACATCAAAATGGCATCATTGTCTTTACACCATTTGATCCATTCTGCTAAACGAGCACGGCTTAAAACAGTACCAGTGGGATTGTTAGGCGAGCAAAGATATACGATGTCTACTCGTTCAGACGGGAATTCTGGAGAGAAGTTGTTTTTAGCGTAAGTAGGGAGGTATACAACCTTTTGGAAGATGCCTTCTACAGCTTCGCCAGTACGACCACCCATAACGTTGGAGTCTAAGTATACTGGGTACACAGGATCTGTGATAGCAATGATGTTATCTTCGCTGAATAACTCTTGGATATTACCAACGTCAGATTTTGCACCATCGGAAACG
>NZ_CAUVFT010000035.1:0-18614 GCF_963551295.1 uncultured Veillonella sp. | reverse complement strand
CGTTTGAATTGTTTTGCCGTTGGTAGTTTACTGGATAGTACCAGGGAATAAAGTCCGCTTTCATTAATCAAAATTGTTTCTTTATTTTGATTGCCATCAAACACCATTGTCTTTGTTCTATCTTCTTCATCAGTGTGTCGGTTTACATCTCGACTACCGTTTTGGTACCCGAGAGTATCAGCGACATCCTTTGCAACAAACCATAATTCATTATCTTTTTCTAAAATACGAACTTGACCAAATGTATCATTTTTGAAAATCTGTAAATCAGTCATACCTATACCTCCTTAACGACCAGTTGAGGTTCTGATTCATCAACGATCAATTTAATTGTTTGGCTATTAACAGGGATAAAGTCAGTAACAGCTTCGGCATTATCAATAAACACCGGAGCATTAACTTTAAAATAGCTAGTCAATGCATTGA
Source organism: uncultured Veillonella sp. (assembly GCF_963551295.1). Lineage (NCBI taxonomy): Bacteria > Bacillati > Bacillota > Negativicutes > Veillonellales > Veillonellaceae > Veillonella > uncultured Veillonella sp. The sequence goes on along the minus strand of NZ_CAUVFT010000035.1, from coordinate 18,188 downwards.
TAATATCCAAGCCTACATTAATGCGTGCTGCGTTGTTCATGCTGCGATATGGAACGCCTTTATAAGTGGTTTCACAACATTCCTCGACATTGCCATTTAACATAACGTTGAACATCTTGAAACGAGCTAATTTAAACCTTGCATTAATGCTTTCTTCCAACATGTTAACTTTGGCTTTTACGAACTCATCCATAAGATATGATGCTTCATCGAGTTCATTCTTTTCAGTAACAAGTTTTTGTTGTTGGTTTTCCAATTCGATAACACGATTTTCAATATCATCAATCAATTTAAATTTATTCAATTCAGTCTCGAGATTTGCTTTTTTAGATTTCAAAGAGGCTAGTTCATCATCAAGTCTTGCAAGTTCTTTGACATCTGCACCTGGTTCCTCTTCGATCTCAAGCAAGAACAATTGAGCTTTTAAGTCAGCATATGTAGGATCATCTTCGACATTAGGTTCAGAATACGCTTCATATTCTTCACGTTTAATATCTCTCTCCTTGCTTTGTAGGGTAATGTCATCTATTAATCCGTCAGCTTTCGATATCATAGTTTTTTGCTGCTCTTCGTAGTTTTCTTTTAACTTAGCAGCACTATCGATAAGGCCTTTCCATTCTTCAAGCTTTTTAGATTTATTAGCGTTAAATTCTGCCTCGAGTTTTTCCTGCTTATCCGCCGGCAATTGCTGCCCGCAAGTAGGGCAAGCCTCTTTACTAAACTGCTGAGAGTTAAATGTGTCGAATTCAGACGTTAGAGTTTCGATGCGTTTGGCTTCTCGCTCAATTTCTTTATTAAGCTCGTTGCTTCTATCCATACATCTATCTCTTTCAGCTTCAGTCGCCTTTAATTTAGATAGTGCCGTTTCGTACTCGCTGCGCAAATGTTGTTTGCGCTTATGGTAATCGGATTGTACATCTGAACGTCTAACATCTAATTGACGATTAATATCACGAATTTTAGACTGCTTTTCTGTAGCACTAAAACCGTTTTTAATAATGGCCTTTTGTTTTTCAACATCATCAATGCCAGTTGATAAAGTTTTAATATCACTGATTAGTTTATTTTTATCAGCCATAACTTCAGGTTTATTTCGCACAGCTTCATCAATACGAACCGGAATCATATCCAGTTCTTTATTAATAGCTGTTTTCTTGCTGGCAATCACTTTGCGTTGATCATCAACCGTGCGTCCATCTAATAACTCTGCTAATCGTTTTAAGTCTTCACGACTATTAATTACAGCGGCATCATCAATATCGCCACACATTTCAAGGAGCAGCTTCCGGCGATTTTGCCAGGAATACGTTTCGTTAAAATACAATGGATTTGTAATTAATTTGAAGATGCTTTCATCTACAAGAGAACTAACCATTTCTTTGTATTCTTTTTCTTTTTTAGGCACACCATCGACAAAATAATCTGTCGTGTGGCCTGTTAAGGTAACTTCACCACCACGAGGGGAAGAGTACTTTTCACGATAGACGCGTTTAAGCTCAACAGTACCACCTTCATCTAATGTAAAGGTCCCTGTTACTTCGTGATTGACTTTATGGATAGGTTCACCACCATCCAATGTTTTGATTTCAAAATCAGCCCTATCCAGGCTATCTTTGCCAAATAGCAACCAACACACTGAGTCAAATACAGTCGTTTTGCCGGTGGCATTATCGCCACGGATTACAACATCGCCGTTTAAATCTAACGTAAAGGAAGTTAATCCTTTGAAGTTAAGTAGTTCTAATTTTGTGAGTTTCATATCATTCTCCTATACAACAGTGGCATCCACATCGATGGTGTGCGGCTCAATCTGCAATTGATTAGCCCATTGCATAACTGTCGAGTGAATTTTATTATTTTGTTTTAGCTGCGTATTCGCAAATAACTTCGCTTGCACTAAATGGTTGAATTTGGGTTGTCCTTTTCTTATCTTTTCCCCTGTGGCCAGTTCTAAGCAGGCCACAGGATTCATGTCATCATCAGTGACAACTACAATCGCCGTCTGTCCTTGCATGACACGACCACGATAAGAGCCCACACAATTTTTTAATTGTTTTCCAACCGTCATCAAATCAGCTGCAGTCTTAGGAACCATGAAGTGCATTCCGTTCACGTCAGCCTGTAATTGAGGTTGAGCAGGCAGTATTACATCTCCGTACTCTTGCTTGTTAAACAAATTGATAAGTTCATCGTGGAACTGTTTTAGCTTGAATCGCTTTTCCCATAAAACATCCTGGTATTTTGGTCCTAGTTTTACGTACATATCAACGCAATCTGCTATATCACGGATATCCTCACCAAGTAACCACCGCAATATAGCAGGTTCATCGAAGCGTTCGATTAGTTTTTGCCACATATCCCTAGAATGAGGTGTATTTAGCTTCATAGCCTTACGAAAATCGTTAGCGTTATGAAGCTTACCAGTATATGGGCAAGCACTTTCATAGCTGCGTTGTAGTGTAAGAATAGTACGTCTGCAGTTTTCGTCGCTGAAAAGATTGAGGATATCAGACATATATACGCTTAACGGATCATCAACCATACACTTTCGTAATGCCCTGCTATTAGGTGATTTATACGACTGTCTAAGCGCCGCTTGAAAGTTCATCCCCTTTCTTGTAGCTGTTAACACATCCTCTTCGAAGGGGATGTGTGTGTATCGATATAAGCTATAAGCATTGGTCCAATATACATACTGTCTCATTAGACTCACAATGCCAGGCATATCTGGCGCCGATAATTTCAAAATCATGTTAAGTAACATTGTGAAATGATAGCCGTTTTCTTCAGTGGCGCTAGGTGACACATATATATCCTTAGCCCCATAGCCATATGTTTCTTTCAATCGTTTTTCAAACATAACTCTTAAAGCTTTAAATGTTTTATTTAAAAACTTTCGATTAAAGTCTGTCATGGCATATGAATCACCAAAGAATTTAAGCACAGGCATAATCTCGTTCTCACGAATATAATCAACAGTGAGTTCGTGGCGAACTCTAAATCTATCAATGTATGTAGCTTTACGTTTTTTAAAGTCGAATCGCAATGTTTCCGTGCACATTCCGTGGTCATTTTTTCTACCATCAAAGAAAAGCTGTATACCTTGGTATCTAATCTTTAAATCTAAAAAATATTTATAGTTGATAACTTCTACATAGGCTGTCACAGGATATACTTTCTCATCATTAATGGAATAGCAAATCTTATGATCGTAGGGATTGGATGATAGATGGCAGTTTGGACAAGTATAATATTTAGCACCAGTTACATATCCATTGTGATAGGAATACTTACGCTGCCAGCTACCGCCAAATGTAAATCCACAATCGAGATGGCAAATAGTTGTATACTCCGCACCGTAAGGGGCCTCTAGGATTACGCTATCGAACATTTTGTGAATATAGGTACTGGATACAATCTCCACAGTGAATTCCCCCTTTAATCACCAAACATAGCGAATAGATCTTCTGTTTCCTTCTCTTCAACAGATGCAGCTTCTACCGCTGGTGCTGGTTCTTCTTTAGGTTTAGACTTTTTAGTCGTAGCCTTTGTTTTCTTGCTTTTAGTTTCAGCTTTCTCCGCCTCAGGCTCTGCCTTTTGTTTCTTAGTAGGTTCTACGATTTCATAAGCTTTTACAATCGCATTGGATGCTTTCATGACATCCTCTGTATATGCGATACCCACCTGGTACTCTTCAGCGTTACCCGGGTCCATTTCAATTGCTTTATGTAATATATCTAACGACTTCTTACATATGTCTGCTTGACTTTTAAATTGTTGTTTAGCCATATTTAAGCCTCCTTCTCTGCCATGATGGATTTTAAATCTGTGATAAGATCATCCGTTAAAGAGTCGCTAGACGGACGAGTAACCCCGTGCTTGCTAAAAATTGCAAGTGCTTTTTTTGCTTTTACCCCATCTTCGCCCATCCATTCACGGAACTCCTTATAAAAAGCTTTTTTATCTACCGGTTCAGCGGCAACGTCTAATTCTGTATCTTGTTGGGGAGTTTTTACTGGAGTCGGTTCTTCGACCTTTGTTGTTTCAGCAGGTTTAACTTTTTCTTCTTTATTAAGTTTCGTCGGATTACCTTCGAAGTCTGTCACATGAATGTCTTGTTCTTGTTCTGCTTTAGCAACTTTATTTAGTGTTTCTTCTTCCGCTTCAGCTTTTCTGATTTTTACAACTTTAGGATTGACTTTAGGCGTTACCACATCTACATCGATAGTTTCACAAACTGTTGCTGTAGGCGCTTTGCTGTCATGGCAACTACCGCAGCATTGATGGTTTAAAATTTCATTCCATTCTGCGATTTTAAGCGCAAGATCTTCTGTGTCATTGAATTTAATTGTTAAGATATTTTGATTTTCCATGATAGGTTCTCCTTTAGAATTTAAACAGTAATTCATCATCCACTAATTTTCCTTCAACAATTTTAGGGATTCCAATTTCCTGGAGTTTACGAATTACGCTACGACTTTTGGATATATAAATAGTATTTCTTTCAATTTGTACTGCTGTTGGTTTAATTACATATGGCTCTGTTGCAAGCGCAGGCGCCACACAAATGACTTTGTTGTTAATATCTATACCCACCTTGAAATATTCAGGGCCTTTTAACTTTCTGTAAGCCGGCATCGAAAGCTTGATATAGCTATTTGTAGTAACTATAGCTACCTTTTGTAATGATTCGTGTTTGCCCCTGTTATCTGCAAAGAAATTAAAGTCAAATGCATTTACAGTGGCTTTATGTTTTATTGCTTTTATTTCAGGCATTTTATCTCCTTATCTGGTATAATTTACATAGGATATTTTTTATCTGTGCTCGTTACTCATTGCCGTGAGTGCGAGCATTTTTACTTTTACGGCGAATATGTTCATCGTGACAATGTTTGCATACTCTAATTGACTTACGATTTATCTCGTCATAAATGTAGTTATGAGTGTGTGGAATTAACCTAACTCCACATTTAGTACATGTTCGAATCGGACGTCTCATCGTATTAGTACCCAAACTAGACCGCCGCAAAACATAATGCAAGCGGCCATCACAAAGAGAATAAATAACACGCAAATCACATCAATATAATTCATATTTCATCTCCTATTTGTAATATGGATTGCGGCAGTATTCGCCGCTTTTTCTTACTTGCAGGATGTACGTGACATCTTCGAGGTCTTCAGCGTCTACTTCCGCCATATCCTTTTTGTAACCATACATTGATATAGCCAAACCTATGATTGATTGAATGAGAAATTGCATGTATCCTATTTGGTCAAGTTCCAATGCCCCCATAGAGCCTGCGATAAGGAAAGTACCTAATAACATGTAAATCATTATTTTTCATCCTCCTCAATTCGTTCAGCTATGATCTTATCTACCGTAACGATAATGCGAACTCCTGCAGCGCCATAAGCACTCATCATGGTTTGCAAGCTATAGATGGCGTTCATAACGTCCCCACTGATTTGATTTAAGATGCGCTCGGATTCGATCGCTTTTAGATGTGCGACCATTGCTGTTTCGTTTACTGGAATAGCTTTCATAATTTCATTTCTCCTATAACATCATCATTGATAAAATAGATGCTACTGCAGCAGTAGCAAAGCTTAAATGCATTCCTGCGTCAATCCATGTCATGATTAATTCCTCCTAATGAATTCCTGCGGATTTAAACTCCGCTAAGCCTTTAAAATACCCAGGAACGTGTCTGAATCCAGAATGATACATGGTCGATACCTGACAGTTTGACATATTGGCATTTTTAACATACTTGATGGCCTTCCGAATGGCGTTGTCAATTAATCGAGTTTTTAAGTTAGAAAATCCCCAATTTGAGGTGCCCAACTCTTCAAGCTCCATCAGCGCCCATCGTTTTGTATTACATTTTCTGCCAAGGCTATACTGAAATCCACCTACGATTCCTTTAATTACGGATATTGTGTAATGATAGGATGTGTTACTCCAGTTCATGATTTATCCTCCCTATTGAATATGTGCAGCTTTAAATTCTGCATTGATAATTTTTAAGTCCCAACCCAAGGCATTCATTAGGTACGTCTTAAAGCCTTCTTTGTCGATGACAAAGGCTCTTGACTTTTTGCCCGGTGACTGCCAAGCGTAGGCAAATGGGAATTTACCTATTGCAATTCCTTCACGAACTGCGGTCAAACTAATTCCGAGCACTGCTGCCATCTGAGAAACAGATATTATTTTTTTTATCATTTATTAACCTCCTTTTATAATCCAATACGATATTTCGTATTACTCGGTAAAAAAAAGAACTTCAAGAGGAATGTCAGACCCCATAAGATTTTTTATCCGTACGCATTCATCATAAGTTAATGGATACTTTCCGTTTAACTTATCCAGAATGGTTGCGTATCGAATTTTCAGCTTATCCGCTAGTACTTTTCGACTCCAACCTAGTCTTGCGAGCTCGGCATTTAGATTTGGATACATATATTCACCTCCCTTTACCACCTCTAGAAATACGATATTTCAATAGTCTTAATTCGAAATATCGTATTTCTTATGTCATTATCTTAATACGATATTTCGAATTTGTCCAGTTTAAGCTTGTTAATGATTTGTTAATGAGTTTTTTAATTGCGAAATATCGTATTTAAATGTTGATATTTCGTAATTAATATATTACTATATATGTGAGAGGGCTTTATGAATAGAGGTGATCACTATGACGAGAGAACAGTTTTTAAAAGAAAAAATATTAGAAATAGATACAATTAAAGGATTTGCCACTAGAATTGACATGCCTTATACAACGTTATATTCAATTTTGAATAACGTAGGCGGCGCATCTATAGATAACGTGTTAAAAATTTGTAAGGGATTAAATATTCCTGCGTCTATATTAGAAGAATTTGATAGCCAAAATACTTTTAATTATGACGAAGAATTAATATCTTTACAAAGGAATTACAAAGGTTTAGGTAAAGCTGAAAGGCAACAGTTAAATGACTTTATTAATTTTTTAAAGTCAAAACATGATTCGAATATGCCAGAGGATGATGATCTTGACTAATAATCTTGTAAGCACGATAAAAGAGGCACATAATACACGTAAGTTAATAGGTGATGATATTAAACTAACGCCTAGAATGATAATTGAATATTTAATAAAACAAAAGGGCGTCTGTGTTAAAACCTATAAACAAGGTGCGCAAGCTCTCGGAGTATCCCCTTTAATAATTGGGATGTATACACAGTCATCCGATGCAGCAACTTTATATTTACCTAAAACAGATAATTTGTATATATTATATGATTCAGAAATCAAGACAAAAGAGCGTAAATTATGGAGTATTTGTCATGAAGCTGGACACATAATCAGAGGTCATCATTTACAGAAACTGAACAACCCAGATTTAATCAAATCTCCTATTTTAGAGTTAGAGGCAAACACATTCGCTAGGGAGCTATTGGCGCCGGCCACTTTAGTATATGGCTTTATTTCTAGGTATAAAACAGAGGGCCCTAATATTGAAGATTTTTACTTTGCTTATAGATATGTTTTTGGATTAAGCAAGTCAGCTTCTGCATTATCTGCAAATATACTTTCACACGAAGGTTATCAGATTGAAAACGATTTATCTCTAATTCAACAGTATGGTGCCAAGCTAAATAAACTATTTCCTTATATTAGTACGCGAAGAGATTACCATTATTTGGTATCAGCTATGTGCAAAACGGAATACGACCACGTTAAGAGGGCTTACGACTTAAATAAGCCTTTTAGGGAAAGTCTATTTGGTCGTTCTGTGTTTTAGATTTAAGGAGAGACAAGTATGAATAAAAGGGTGTTATTAACAGCTATTGTAGGGGTAATTATGGCTGTATTTGTAGGTTACGTAATAACTGACTACCACCAAAATACATCTAATCGAGCGGAGTATTCCGCATCAGAAGACGCTCGCAAAGCTCAAGAGGCAAAAGACAAAGAAGCCGAATTGACGAAAAAAGCTAATGCCGAAAAGGAAATATATACGATTCTAAACAACACGAACTTTGAGTATGATCAAGTAGACAGGGAATATAAATTCTACAGCTCTAATCAAAGATCGATACAACCCAGTAATTCTGTATCATGGGTTGCTTTCGTAGACTCCTCTGGCCATTTAGTAGGGCCTTTTATCAAATTTGTCACTTTTGCCCCATTAGATATGTCTACAAATTGGATATTCTGGGATAAATTAACCTTCTCCAGTTCTGCAGGTAAGTTTGATTACACGATGCGTGGCGTCATCGCCGGGCAAAGTGGCGGGGGTAAGAATATCAGACTAGATGATTCTGGAACTTATGAGTATGCCCTACTAACAATCCCTGAAATAGATGAAGGTCTGCGCATCTTAACACAAGGCAGCAATCCAATAATCAGATACAGAGGCTCCCAATATTATAAGGACTACACCCTATCTGCTGAAGAAGTCGAACAGCTAAAAACTGCACTAACCTTATATGAACTCGGAGATATTGTTGATGATAACTTAGATGTAAATAAGCTATCTAAATAAAAAATACCCCTATCACACGATAGGGGTATTTTAGGAGGTATGAAATTATGGCCATGAAACGTGCCAACGGTACAGGCACCGTATATAAGATGAAACATAAGGCCCTACGTAAGCCATATCAAGCCGTGGTGACCCTTGGATATAATTCTGAGGGTAAACCCTTGCGTAAATCAATAGGCACCTTTGCAACGCAAAAAGAAGCGTATAATGCATTATCGGCTTATGATGCTAATGCTCCTCAATATGAAGTCAAGGATACTACCTTTGGCCAATGCTGGGAATGGATGATTGAAGATAAGACTAGACTGGGAGTTAACCTTGCAAAAAGTGGCTATGTTTACAACAAGCCGAAAGTAGAACATTTGATGAGGGTTCCTATCAAGGATATACGATTAACCCACCTACAGGATATTATTGATAGATATAGTGACATGAGCCGCACAGCGTTATCACAAATCAAGACCGTACTGAAATCTACTTTTGACGTAGCGATAAAAAACGATATAGTAGATAAGAATTATGCCTCTCTCGTTACCTTGCCTGCTAAGCCTAAATCAGATATGCACAAACCGTTTACCCCGGCCGAAATTTATAAGCTATGGAAATTGTCGGATACAGACCGGAATGCACGAGTATTATTAACGTGCGTATATACAGGTATGCGGCCAGGTGAAATTCAGAAAATCAAATTAAAAGATGTTCACATCAAGGAACACTATATGATTGGTGGAATAAAAACCGAAGCCGGCAAGAACCGCATCATACCGATAGCGGACTGTATCATGCCTTTTATAAAAGAATGGTACCGCAAAAGCAGCTTTGAGCGAGGTGAATACCTTATGCCAAGCGATATTCCTAAAAATCTAAGGCCCGCATTGAGCGTGTATTTGAACCGTAAATTCGATGATCACCGGCCACACGATGCTAGACATACCTGTGCTACATTACTGATTCATATCGGTGTGGCGGAGTCTACGGTTAAGACAATATTGGGGCATAGACATTCCGACGTGACTAACCAGGTGTATGTACACAGGGATGCTACCGTGTTAGTAGACGCGGTAAATAAATTACCGTCTCGAGATGAATTATTACGAGATGAGTTTCAGGCGTTAACCTATGCTAGAGGTTGAGCAACGGTTGAGCAACCGTATCAGTTTTATCTAATTTTAGACAATTTCAAAAATTAAAAAGCCAGTAAACGCCTATGTTTACTGGCTTTTTAACACTGCATTTTTTGTATTGAACACAGCATATTGTTTTAGAGAGTAAAGATGTGTTGTAGTTGAAAGATTTAGAAATAATGAATTATTGTAAAATAGATTTAAAATGTATTAAATTGTATATGCTGTGACAATGCCTGATTATTTATACTTCTCGGCTATATTGTTGCCTATATCGTTTATCGTTATTTGCCTTAATAGCCATGATCAATGGCTTTAGCGAAAGAAACTCTTCATCACTAAGTCGAAAGGTTCTACCAATACGTTTAATAGGATTACGTGGGCGCCCGGCACCGCGTCTAGATCCACCCCATGCCATATACATACCTCACTTTTCACTTGAAAAACTCCCTCTACCGATAGTATAACCTCCGATACATAAGTATGCAATAGCCATTCACTTTAAATAACCTTTTAACAGCCTATAAACAAGTAATAAACTTCATTTATTAGTAAAATGCATAATCAATAAAACACATATTTATAAGTATTTCCCCCTATTCAACTTGAATTGTAACATTAATGTTGCCAAATATAGATAAATCTCTTTTATAGAATATAGTATTTACAAATCAGTTTATTTCTATATTTTTAGATTATTTAGAAACTATCACGTACATATATAATAAATAGAATTTTAAAATAGAAAAGCAAATTATTTATAAATATGACAATATAGCAAAAATATTTTGATAAACAAAAAAAGACTGCTTTTGCAGTCTTTTTTACTGTAATAAAAAATATATGAATTAGCCAAATAGTAAGTGACCTACTTCATAAGCAATAGCAGCAACGATACCAGATAATGGAATCGTTACAAACCAAGCCATAACCATAGATCTTGCTACCCCCCAGTTGACTGCTTTAATACGTTTAGAAGAGCCTACACCTAGTAAAGAACCACTTACTACGTGTGTAGTACTGACAGGCAAATGTAAAAATGTAGCTGTAAAAATTGTAATAGCAGAGTTTAGATCAGCTGCAAACCCATTAATAGTTTCTAGTTTGAAAATCTTAGTTCCCATTGTAGAGATAATTTTCCAACCGCCTACAGCAGTACCCATAGCCATTGCAGTAGCACAACAAAGTTTTACCCAAATCGGTACATCTAATGTATCGATGAAACCACCGCTAAGTAAGGTTAATGTGATTATCCCCATCGCTTTTTGTGCATCATTAGAGCCATGAGAAAATGCCATCATAATTGCTGATACAATTTGCATGGATCTAAATCGATCATTTAAAGTAATTGGAGAAAATCTACCGAAAATAAGCAACAATATCTTCATCACAATGTAGCCACCAATCATGGCTACAATCGGAGATAAAATAAGAGACAAAAAGATTTTTAAAATCCCCGCCTCATTCAAAGCGTCAAATCCTACAGACCAACCCACAGCACCGATGATACCACCAATCAAAGCATGGGATGAGGAACTTGGGATTCCCCAATACCAGGTTAAAAGATTCCATGTGATGGCACCGATAAGGGCTGCAGAAATAATACCACTATCGATAAGGGATGGCGACATTACTATATCACCACCGATAGTCTTTGCAACACCTGTACTAACCATTGCACCCAAGAAATTGAGAGCAGCGGTCATCATAATCGCCTTTTTAGGCTCAATAGCTCGTGTAGAAACGGATGTGGCAATGGCATTTGCCGTATCATGAAAGCCATTGATATAGTCAAAAGCTAATGCTAAAAATACAACTAGCCATACTAAATAATGAGCATCAAGCATACTTCAATACTACCCGGCGGAATGTACCAACCAAATCTTCGCAGCCATCGATTACATCTTCCATAGCGCTAAGGATTTCCTTCCATTTGATAATTTCAATTGGATCCGTACACTCTGTAAAGAGCTTAGCCATTTCTTCATGATAAATATTATCCGCTTCAGACTCAAGTTTCAATACTTGGTGAACACGCCCCTCTACCTTCACATGATCCTTTTTAAGACTACCCATATAACCAATGGATTTATTGATATGCTTAACGCATTTAACAACAATTTCACTCATGCGAATAGCACCATCACTTGGTTTTCCAACATGATACATAACCATTTTATCCATGATTTCTTTGATATTATCCAATGTAGTATCCAGTTGGTCAATCAAAAGCTGAATATCCTCACGATCCATTGGAGTGATAAATGTTTTACGTAAACGCTCTACAGTTTCATTTACTAATTCATCGGCAGCTTTTTCCTTTGTATCAATTTCAAGAAATGCCTCTTCCTTAGAGATATCCCCCTTAAACACGCGTTCCATCATTTCCGCACTTTCATAAGTTAGTGCAGCATGTTTTTCCAAAATACTGAAAAATTTTTCTTCTTTTCCTTTTAATTTAAAAGCCATGAAGATCCTCCCGAACCAGTATTGATTGCTTCTATAATAACAATTTAATTATAGCATACTACAGGTAATTCCTAAACCAATTTACCAATCTCTATATTTTAACCCCTATGCGTATATGGCATATATAGAATCTACTTCTGTGAAAGCTTTTATTGACCATATATCCACTATATAAAATAGATAAAAAAGCAGATAGCTGACTAACATATCAACTATCTGCTATATATTTCTTAGCTATCTTTGTGCTTTTTTTTTAACTAGTAACCATCAACTCTTAGCTATTAGCTTCCGCTGCCGCTTTAGCCGCCTCTGCCGCCTTTTTCAAATTAGGCACAGATGTAGGGCATGTAGCAGGCGTACAAGCGCCATTAGGACCTAAATCTTCAGAACGGTTCACAAAGGTAGTATGTAACATGTGATGTGCTTTGTGGCTCATAGGTTTGCCATCAAAGAACTCAGCATACAATTTTTGGATATCCGGATTATCACAAGCAGCTTTTACAGTTACTTCTGCATCGCGAGTATACAAGGATGCAATACGAGCTTCACGAGCTTTGTCAGCCATCGGTAATTTAACGCGTGGTTGACCACCACCACCGATACAGCCACCACGACAAGCCATTACTTCGATGAAATCATAATGGATATTTTCTGCACGCATGCGTTCGATGAACTTACGCAAATTACCGGTACCATGAACTGCCGCTACATGTAATGTTTTATCGCCAATCACTACGTCCGCTTCACGCGCACCGTCCATGCCGCGAATAGCTTCGAATGGAATCAATGTTTCAGGTGCATCTTCACCTGTCGCCATTTTGTAAGCTGCACGCATAGCCGCTTCCATAACGCCACCAGTGTTACCGAAGATGATACCACCACCAGAGGCTTCGCCCATCAATGGGTCAAAAGCAGAATCTTCAAGATCATCGAAGTTGATTTCTTCTGCGCGCAACCATTTTGCAAGTTCCCGTGTAGTAATACAGTAGTCTGTATCGCGCATTTCTGGTGTATTCCAGTATTCCGCGGAGGAATTCATTTCATCGCGACGAATTTCAAATTTCTTAGCTGTACATGGTGTTACTGCAACAGCCACGATTTGTTTTGCATCAAGGCCCATTTTTTCAGCAAAGTATGTTTTTTGTGTAGGCGCTTGCATAGCAATTGGGCTCTTAGCCGTAGATAGGTTTGGCAAGAATTCTGGATAGAATGTTTCCGCAAACTTAACCCAAGCAGGACAACAAGATGTGAATTGAGGCAATACCGCATCACTATTAATAACACGTTCTAATAACTCAGATGCTTCTTCCATGATAGTCATGTCCGCACCAAAGTTTGTATCAAGGATATAGTCGCCACCCAATTTACGAAGAGCGGCTACCATTTTACCTTCTACAAATGTACCAGCCTCAAGGCCGAATTCCTCGCCTAAACCAACACGCACGGCAGGCGCAGTTTGGAAAATGACGATTTTATTAGGGTCAGCAATAGCCGCTTTTACTTCATCAATTTCAGAGCGTTCATTAATGGAATCAAACGGGCAAATAGATGCACATTGACCACAATGAATACAAATTGGATGATCTCCATTAGTTGTTAAATCATAATAATCAAATACACCCATGTCTACAGCACAAACTTTACGACATAAGGAGCAGTTTTTACATTTAGTTAAATCTTGTACTAATGCAATATTTCCGTCTTCAATCGGTACGCGACGGTCTAAAAATTGGTACTTACTCATGAGTTCCTCCTACTTAGGTAACGTTGTTATCGTTAATCGAAGAAATTATACTATACATTGTGAGTTTTATCAATAAACTTACACGTAATTCCTTTGCATAGCAGATATTAAAAAATGGCACGATAAAAGGAATTATAGGCGTTCCTCTAATTCCATCCACCGTTCAGTGAGCGCATCTATTTGAGCCTGTGTTTCTTCTCGTTCCTCCATCAGTGACTGCATTTTTTCATAATCAGTAGCCACTTGACTTATCATAACATCGAGGCCCTTTACTAAATGTTCTAGCTTAGGCAATTCATCCATAATATTAGCATACTCTGCTCCTTCTGCTTTATTGAGGCCTTTCTTTGGTATTTCTTTGAACGTATCTGTTTCATCACCAACGACAACATTATCATCTCCAAGGGCATCTAACCTATCAGATTGATTATCAACAGAGTCATCGGTATCAGCCGCTCCAGCCTCTACAGCTCGTACGGCTTTGGAATTAGCCGTTATACTATCATTTGCCACATAGAACGGGCGCTTACTTCCACTGCTTTTATCAAGAGCATCCTTGTAGTCAGAATAGGAGCCATGCACAATTTCAATATGCCCATCTCCGGTAAAGACAAACAATTTATCCACTACGCGGTCTAGAAAGTACCGATCGTGACAAACTGTGATGATGACGCCACTAAAGGAGTCAAGGAAATCCTCTAATACCTCTAATGTTGGAATATCAAGATCATTCGTCGGTTCGTCTAGCAATAATACATTAGGAGCGCTCATAAGCAATTTCAAAAGATATAAGCGACGACGTTCCCCACCAGAGAGTTTTCGAATTGGCACACCGTGTAGTTCTGGGGTAAAAAGAAATCGCTCAAGGATTTGCCCTGCGCTCAACGTAGAACCATCACCGAGGACCATATAAGAATGATCTTCACGAATATAATCTAGGACGCGCATATCTTCATCGAAGTCAGGCAGCTCTTGTTTAAAGTGAGCAATGCGAACGGTCTCACCTTTACCAATAGTTCCACTCGTCGCCTCGTAGGTGCCATCAAGGATATTCATAAAGGTAGACTTACCAACACCATTAGGGCCAACGATACCGATACGATCATGACGTACCACATGATAGGTAAAGTCCCTAATCATAGGACGTTCATCAAAATAAAACTCTAAATGCTCAATGTCAAAGATGGTTTTTCCTAAACGGGTCTTCAATGCAATAGGATCCATTTGATCGGGACGACGGGTTTCCTCCATATTCTTTAATTTTTCGTAACGATCAAGACGAGCCTTTTGTTTTGTAGTTCTCGCCAAAGCACCACGACGCACCCATTCGATTTCTCGTTTTAAGAATTGACGCCTCTTTTCTTCGGTGGCAGCCTCACGAGCCTCTCGATCTGCTTTCAAGGCGATAAATTCTTCGTAGTTGCCATCATATTGATACATACGACGATTAGATAGCTCTAAAATACCATTACATACGGAATCGAGGAAATATCTATCATGGGTACTGATTAATAATCCTCCTTGGCGAGCACTCAAATACGACTCCAGCCAATCGATACTATCTTCATCCAAATGGTTAGTCGGTTCATCTAATAATAAAAGATCACATGGATATAACAAGGCTTGCCCCAATGCAAGGCGACGCTTTTGCCCACCTGACAACATGGCTACCTTCTGTTCCACATCAGGAAAGCCCAGTTTAGATAAAATAATGCGCGCCTCTTGTTCTACTTGCCACCCGTCTTGTTGATCCATTTGCTCCAATGCATTCATATAGTTACGAGACAATTTAGCATCATCACTACCAGACTCTTGCATTTGACGATACTCACGACTAATACGTTCAAAGGCTTTTACCATTTGCAACCGAGGATGATCTCCATCAAGAACGGCTTCTAATAAGGTAGATTCCAGATCAAAATCAGGTGTCTGCGCTAAGTAATGGATACTGGCCTTACCATTACGCTCAATAGTGCCTTTATCAGCTTCCATTTGTCCTGCTAATATTTTTAGAAATGTAGACTTACCCGTTCCGTTAATTCCCACAAGACCTAGTCGTTTTTCTGTGGTAAAAGTAATATTCACATCTTTAAACAACAGCCTTGTACCATATGATTTCTCTATGTTCTGTAAACTAATAACATTCATGTTCCGCTCCTATTTTCTAATTCTGTTATTTATTATACTACACATTACCATTGACAGTAACAGACGCCCTCAGTAGAATAAACGTAACATATATATTCATGAGGAGGTCCACATGGCGACGGATATGGTTTTAGACTTTTATGAAAGTATCAACTTTGAACTTATCGACATTGATGGGTATGACACATTATTTACTGAGCTCTTAGAGGATGGCACTTATGCAACTGTGTCCGATGATGACGGCTATATGCTAGAGGACTTAGAGACACCAATCGTATTCAATGTATACGACGATAATGACTCCTTCCAATGGAGTGTTACCCTTGATGACTCTTACCAATTAAAAGATTTATTGGATGGTGCCGAAAGTACGGATGCGTTCTTAGTTGCATTACAAAAACTTCGACAAGAACATATTGAACAGTATCAATAGAAAAAAAGCGATGGCCTTTTTAGGTCATCGCTTTTTTACGCTGATTAGCTAAGAGCCTCTTCAGCTTTTACCAGTTCATCTTGTGTACTAGCATCTAAGATTTCAATGAGACTATTTACGATATCAGCAGCCCCATCCACATGCCATTCGCGAGCACGCTCAGACATTTGTTGTAGTCGCGGAGAATTAATTAACAGTGCAGTTACCACATCTTCTAAGTTGTGAATATCACGAGCCCAGCGGGCACAACCTCGTTGCTCTAATAATTCTGCATTTGCCTCTTCCTGCCCTGGGATAGCATTAAAGAATACCATTGGCAATCCGATTGTAACAGCCTCCATACAGGTCAATGCACCAGGTTTTGTGACGAGCAAAGACGATGATTTCATGAGCTCAGAAATATTAGTAGTATAACCATATACGGTGGTCTTCGTCTTCATAGATTCACTAAGGATAACTAACGATTCATAAAGAGACGTATTTTGTCCAGCTACAACGGTAATTTCACCAATACCATTTACTTCATCTAGATGTTTTAAAGCCGTCTCAAGAGAGCCTAAACCCAAGCCACCACCCATAACAAGTACTTTCACAGGTTCCTCTAAGCTATACTCTTCAATAGCATCACGGAAAAAAGATCGACGCACTGGAATGCCAGATACATGAATACGAGATTCATCGATACCTGAAGCCACCATTTCAGGTACCATAGACTCTGTTGCAACATAATAAACATCAATCTGTGGATAGAGCCAAAACTGATGACTACTAAAATCTGTCATAATAGCTACTAGTGGTACATCTATATGACCTTGACGCTTTAAAATCGATGCCGCCCCACAAGGAAATGGATGTGTAAAAACCATTACATCTGGCTCTTCTTGTTGTACTAGCTTAAGCATGCGACTTTTAAGTAGGTACGACAATGCGGTTTGCATAATAGTACCTCGTTTTTCCCCTTTCGATACGCGATAAATCATGTCATAGAGCATAGGGAATACGTCAATCATCTTTATATAGGTACCCTTAATTAAATGCTCTACAGACATAGTTTCTGTATCAAGAAAATCAACATGAGTAATTGATGCTTGTGGCTCTTTTTCTTTCCAATATTCTTCTATGGCTCTTGCGGCTTGCATATGTCCAGTGCCGATTGAGGCGGACACGATGAGAACCTTCCTTGATGTTTCGTTATTCATAATGCACCCTTTCTCTGTGCATTATACCATAAATAGATAAAAAAAAGAGACCTCGAAAGGTCTCTTTCATATCCAATATGGATTATTTTTTACGTTTTTTAGCTTTTGCAGCATTAACTTGTTCTTTCAAACCTTTACCAGCTTTGAATGCAGGAGATTTGGAAGCTGCAATTGTGATAGTTTTACCGTTTTGTGGATTACGGCCTTCACGAGCTGCGCGTTCACGAACTTCGAAAGTACCGAAGCCGATAACTTGTACTTTACCACCAGCTGCTAATTCTTGAGCTACTGTGTCAAATACAGCTTTTACTGCTTTTTCAGCATCTTTTTTAGTTAATTCAGTTTTTTGTGCAACACTTGCGATTAATTCTGTTTTGTTCATGACAGAACCTCCTTAAAATTACAATACCTTAGAAGCGTATAAACCTCTAGGTTACTTTTCCTGCACTTTAGCCTCCTCCCAAAAAGCATCCAGCTCAGCTAATGAAAAGTCTTCCCATGAGCGATCGCTTTGGTTAACACAAGCTTCTACATGT
>NZ_CAUVFT010000034.1:0-19620 GCF_963551295.1 uncultured Veillonella sp. | reverse complement strand
GCATCGATTGCGGTTCTTGCGAATCCGTTTGCCCAGTTTCTGTAATTTCCGCTGAATAGTACAACAAATCTAAAAGACCAGTAAACGCTTATGTTTACTGGTCTTTTTATTTTTGCGAAACGGTAAAAATCACCTAATTTATTCTCGGTTGCTCAACCGTTGCTCACCTTTTAACAGGTCATCTCCGTAAGGTAACTTATTCACCGCATCAATATATTGTTGTAGTGTTTTATGTGTATACACGTCTGCAGTGATATTATCCTTGTTAGCGTGGCCAACAATTCTCTTAATAATGATCTCATCAATACCTATGTTGCTGCACATTGAAATAAAAGTATGCCTAGTGTCATGTGGCTTGTGCTCGCCTAAATTCCATTCTTTGCATCTCTTTTGCAGCTCCTTGCGGTATATGTCCTTGTGTATCACACCATCTAATAAACACTCGGAGCGTTTAAATTTGGCTTGCTGATATAGCTCCTTGATGAAAGGGGAGATACATTCTGCAATAGGAATAGCTCGATTACGGCCAGCCTCTGTTTTAGAACCGCCAATCATATATCGTTCTTTAATGTGGATATCATCAACTCGGATTGTTTGTAATTCGTTCAATCTGAGTCCCGTGTAGGCGTATATGAGTGTTAGCTTGGATATTATATCGTCAGAGTGCTTCCAAAGCTCATAGAGAGCCAAATTCGTAAATATGTTAGCTTTCTTAATTGGTGTTGCGTTTTTGTTGATGATAATATCGGAAAGGTAGTTGCGCGGAATGACTTCCTGCTTAACTGCGAGAGTACCTACAGAAACTATGATCGCTTTAATTAACTTCTGATAAGACTTTGTGTGCGTCGAATTATCGAATATAGACTGCAGATGAGCCGCTCTAAGATTTTTCATTTCGATATTGAATAGATGCTCTACTAATTTTCGCACAACGTGCATGCTTTTAATTCGCCCTTTAGATAGCCCTTGGCGTTCAGCTTCTTCGATACGCCAATCAAAGCACTGTCCAAAAGTAATTTTGCGCTCCTCCTGAATTTGTGGATTAGTAGAGAATAGAGCAAGGGCATTATACGCTTCTTTTTGCGTCGCAAAGGTGCCTATGGATTTTCGCAAGGGTTTACCCTCAGAGTTATATCCAAGGGTTACCACGGCTCGATATGGCTTGCGTAGAGCCTTATGTTTCATCTTATATACGGTGCCTGTACCGTTGGCACGTTTCATAGCCATAATTACATACCTCCTTATTTATAGTGAATAAGCCCCAATAACCCACATAACAACTGGCTTCTTTAGTATAAAACCTAAATTCAGTACGTGCAATTTTTGCACGTACTGAATTTTTTATTTAATTAGGCTTAAATACTAAGTTATTTTCTTTATCAATGATATCCGCTATCTTTTCTGTAGTAATAGGGATTTCAATTTTATCGCCGTTGCCGTTGATGAACTTAATTGTATATGGTGCGTTAAGCACTACATTTTTAGGGAAGGCATAATACACGACCGCATAGCTATGTGGCATCACGTTATAAATAACAGGGTTCATCTGTTCAGGCATAGTATACTTACCGTCTTTTTCAATAAGTAATCGCTGCGATGGAACTTGTTGAGCTACAGTACCGGCTAATGGGTTCTTAAGATGCATTGCATAAGTGGCAATATATACATAGTCATTGCTATTTACTACTGCGCTCTTAAATGCTTCTCCAGGAAATATTAGGCGCTCGTCTTTAGAGTAAGCAATGTACTTTGCGATTGTGCCAGGTGTAACTAATACGGCCGCGCCGCCTGCGCCACTACGAAGTTCAACACCGTAATTGACAGGATTTTCTAATTTTCGGTCCGTCTTATATGATTGGCCAATACTCCATATTTTGTTGTACGTATCCGAAGTTACATCGATAAACTGTGCGGCAAAAGAAGTACTTACAGATAGGCTGAACATAACCATTAAAGGCAATAATTTACGCAATTTCATTTTTATATCTCCCTGTATTAAATAATATGATGATAAAAGTCGATTCCGTTAAGGTCGCCATCTTCAAGTTGAGACAGTCTAACCATACGCTCGACTAAATTAACATGATGATCAACATAAAAGTCATCACGAATAATATGACTTAGCTCATGTTTTATTTCCTCCCTCATACGATCGTGAGAGAGGTTTTTATTTATATAGATATTATGGGTATCTACATCATCTGACTCTTCAGAAACCGCTTTAGCATTCGGTAAGTCACAATAAATTAAATTAATAATCAATAATATCACTCTCCCTTGTAGATATTACTTATTCTTGGATTTTAAAAATTCAATATATCTGACTGTTTCTTCCATTTGCTCCTTACTTATATCTTTAGCGGCAGAGAAGAGCATACGAGCCCCCGGTCGTGTGCGTAAGTACTCGGCGAACTCAGCGGCTTCTCGGTCTGTGTAGTAGCCTTCGGTGTATTTCTCTACCAATTCAGATTTAGGAACGCCAAAATAGTTTGCCAATAGTTCAATTTTATCGATTCTAGGATATGTATTTCCCTTTACCCAATCGGTAAACGTAGTATACTTTAATCCTAAATCAGCGCATATTTTATTGCGATCAATTCCGCGACTATCCATTAGTCGTTGAATATTCTCAGCCATAATAGCCTTGTTACCTAAATCACTCATAAGAACCTCTCAAATCTGAAATATATTAATTAATATACCTATATATTACGATATTTTCGTAATAAAATCAATATTTTACGGAAATTTTACGATAGTTTAAGTTTGGTTTATAGACATTACGGATAAACCGTAGTAAAATGATGACTGTAAACAAGATGTGAGTATCGAGAAAGGAGGTAGCTTATGAAGTATACATTAAAGATGTTAAGGGCTTCAAAAAACTGGTCTCAACTTAAGGCATCTAAAGCAATTGGTGTATCTGTTGATACTTGGGGGAATTGGGAGCGCAAACGCTCTTATCCTGATGTTCCTCAAATAAAAAAAATACAAGAAGTATTCGGCGTAGCGTATGATGACATTATTTTTTTATAGTGGGTTACGGTTTAACCGTTACGGAAAAGGAGGATAGTGAATGATAAAAAAAGTAATATCCGTTTCTCAGATGGCAGCGGTACTTGGGATTAGCCTAACGGCTGTCCGAGAAGGAATCGCGATAGGTAAATTCCCATTTGCCTACGCCTGGCGGTCACCGGGCAAGAGGTCAAGAGCCTTTGTAATAGACAAGGAAGGCTTTAAGACTTATCTAATACACGCGCTAGGCTGGGATTTAAAAATCGTCGATGCAGAATTTAAAGCTGCACATATTCAATAGGAGATAAGCCTATGACATTCAAAAATGATCTATTAGACGCTATATGGAGAGAAGAATACGCCTTTCAGCATGATAAACGTTACCAGCCGGCAACAGAAACAAGCTCTAATGAATATGGTAACGAGATAGCACATCGTACGGCAACCCTTCTAGCCGACAATTTAATTGCATCTCTGAAAAACAAAAGTGTAGACGAATTAAAAGCATATCTGCAAAGTTATGGAGACGGGAGACCTTAACTATGACTAAAATTCCAAAAAACCAAAAACTTATGGAACGCCATATGAAAGCAGTTGAATCAGATCGAATTCTAAATAATATCAATAGCTATATTATGGATGCTGCATATGAGTTACAAAATTTTATGTGCGATTACGACGAGTCAGAAATCCGTATTATCGTAACTACAGACGGTATTACAGCCGAATGGCTTGAGGAGGACGATGAATAATGGGCTACATGTTAATTGGTACGTTCCTTATCGCCGGATCTATGGGTTCCCTGGAACTCGACCAGATAGGATATGTACAGTTTGGAGTACAGGCACTCATAGGCTTGGTCATATCCATTTATGGCTTTAAAAGAGACAAAGCCGAAATGGATGCCGAGGAAAGTGAAGACGTTGTGTATACCACTAAAGTAAGAACTCACGGGGCGTATTGCAAGAACCCGTATTACAACTAAAAGGAGGTTAATATGCCAAAAGTAAACATTACAAAATCAGCAGTTCGTGCCTTTGTTCGAAGCGAATATTTGAAAAAGCGCGAGCCTTTGAGAAATGCACGAAAAGAAGCGCTGCGGAGCGCCATAGAATCAAGTCATCTATTTATAGATTTTAAAAATATAATGGCCTCTGCAGAATCGACTGCAAGTGCGTTAGAAAAAGCCGGATACGGCTCAGAATTTAGACGAAATCTTGTCTCTTGTGATGAGGTGTTAAATCGTACAATAGGCAATTTGTATATGATGCATCTTGATAAACCTAATGATGAGGTTAGAGCAATATATGCAATCGCAAAGCCGTATGATGAAAACCTTAGAAAGATAGAGCAAGCCTATCAATCGGCGCGCCGTGTTGTCGATACTGCCCCTAGTGGCAAAGTAGCAGCTGATATTTTAAAATCGGCAGGACTTGACTTCTATACGTGGCAAACTACTGACACGGGAGAGACATTAGATTTAAGCGCATTGAAAGGCGGTGATTAAATTGCGAGACTGTACAACGTGCCCAAATAAAGATTACTGCATTCCTGATGAATGCCTGGGCGCAAAAAAAAATGCCCCAACGCACGGCAATGCGAAAGGGCAAATAGAGTATTTAACATCTAAAGTATATCACATAGTTAAACAGGAAGGAAACAGAACAATGTTAGAGTTAAAAATTACCGTAGAAACAGCCAAGGATCTAAATCAAGAAATCAAAGACCTATATCAAGCTATTGTAGGTTCTTCTATAGATAAAGCCGATGCTATCGACCGTGCCAAGGAAGAAGTTAAGGCTAAAAAAGTAAAGACTACTACTAAAGTAGAAACCCCTGTTAAGCAGGAACCGGTGAAAGATGAACCTGTTAAGGAAGCAAAGCAATACATCCCTAGCCTTGAAGAAACGCGCGAAGCGGTAAAAGACGTAATGGCTAAAGCTGCTGATAAGACGAAAGCAAAAGGCGAATTCAAGGCGTTTCTAGATAGCATCGGTGCTGAAAAGGTAACATCCGCTACCGATGAGCAACGCATCCAAATCATGGAATGGGTGGCTAGTCGTGGCTAAGAAACACGCTTTACTCGGTGCCTCAAGTAGTGCTAGGTGGCTCGTATGTACTCCTTCAGCAAGGCTGGAATCGATGTTTCCTGATGAACAATCACCGTATGCTGCAGAAGGAACCGTGGCGCATGACCTGGCAGAATCAATCTTACGACATAAGCTAGAGGGCAAAAAAGCGCCTAAGCTTGATGACTACTCCACTGAAATGGTGGAAGCAGTCACACGGTATGTTGACATCTGCGAAGAAAAGGTGAACGAGGCGAGAGCCCGTTCATCAGATGCAGAAGTAATGATTGAAGCAAAGCTCGACTTCTCTCGCTGGGTACCTGAGGGCTTCGGTACCGGCGATATGGTTATCGTGGCGGACGGCATCCTGGAAGTGATTGACCTGAAGTATGGTAAAGGAGTTCCTGTTAGTGCCGTCGATAACACACAAATGCGACTCTACGCATTGGGTGCTTACGACGTTAACGAGTACTTGTACGACATTAAAACGGTTCGCATGACGATTGTACAACCAAGGCTTGATAGCGTATCTACTGACGAATTATCGGTAGAAGAACTCCTCGATTGGGGTGATGAAGTCGAACCTATCGCACAACGAGCTTGGAACGGACAAGGCGAATGTACGCCTTGCGATTACTGTAACTTTTGTAAAGCACGGCACACCTGCCGAGCATTAGCAGACACTTGCCTTGCCGCTTTCTATAAAGACGGCGGTAAGCTCAATCAGCTACTCACTGACCAGGAAGTATCCGACATCTTATCTATGAAGGACTTAATCACAAAATGGGTTAAAGGCGTTTACGACTTTGCCTATGAAAAAGCCCTATCAGGTGAAAAGCAATGGCCTGGGTATAAATTGGTAGAGGGTACATCGAGACGTACTATCACGGATCCAGATGCAGCGGCCAAGACATTGCTCGATAACGGCTACAAAGAAGAGGACATCTTCAAGCCTCGTGAACTCGAAGGTATCACAAATCTGCAGAAAGTACTCGGTAAAAAGGGCGTCGCTGAATACCTAGAAGCGTATATCGACAAGCCTGAAGGCAAGCCTACGTTAGTACCTGAGTCGGATAAACGACCAGCGATTAATACGGCTGAAACAATGGCGAACGAGTTCGACGATGAGGTGTAGTATGCGCGTCGTTACAGTAAAAGCAATTGCTAAAGAGCTTTATGAACGAGGACATTACCTCGACGAGCTCTACCAAATCACTATTGCCTATGCAACCAGCTTATACACTCGCTACTGCGCAGTAGAAGCTAAATGCGATGCAATAGAGGATTACTATAAAACCGAATTAGACCTTTCGAAATATTCTTGGGAAGAAGACGATGAATGGATTCGACTAGACGACGAAAGGTCCGATATCGAAGACGAATTAGATAATTTATTTAACACAGTAATAGGGTTCGAACATAATTGTAACCCATTTAAGAATTAAGGAGACAGTAACATGGCTAAATTGACAACTGGTGTAGTAAGACTTTCTTATGCTAATATTGCTCAACCACGTAAAAACGACGACGGAAAAGCGAAATATAGCTCCCAAATTATTATTGATAAAACAGATAAAAAGGCTATCAAAGCTTTCGAACGTGCGATTGAAGAACTTAAAGCAGATCCAAAAGCACTGGCTAAGGTGGAAGGCAAAGCAGCTTATCTGAAACTCAACCTACGTGACGGTGATACTGACGAAGCTGTAGCGGACCAACCGGAAACATACGCAGGTAAGTTCTTCATTAATGCGAATAGTGATAAACAACCTATCGTATTTAATCGTGACAAAATCAAAATGGATGATTTTGATATCGAAGAAGAAATCTATTCCGGTGTATATGCGCAGGTCGCACTTTCTGTATTCGCTTACAATTTCAATGGTAAAAAAGGCGTAGGGTTTGGTTTAAATGGTATTCGTAAAGTCAAAGATGGCGAACGCCTAGGCGGTGTTCATGTATCCGCAGATGACTTCGGCGATGACGATTTGGGCGACCTTGACGATGATGACGATTTAATCTAAGGAGGCAATTATGGAGCTTAGTATTGATGTGGAAACGTATTCTGAGTGCCCTATTAAATATGGTGCACAGCGATACGTTGATGATACAACATTTGAAATACTGCTCTTTGCCTACAGCTTTGATGATGAACCAGTCGAAGTAATTGATATGACAAAGGATCCACTGCCCGATAAGGTGGTGGACGCTTTGTATAACAAGGAAATTACAAAGACTGCATTCAACGCAGCATTTGAAATGCTGTGCCTTAAAAAGTACTTTCCTGATGCGGACTTTACGAATTGGGAGTGCACCTCTGTACTAGCGTTATACTGCAGTTTACCAGCAAGTCTTGATAATGTGTCTAAGGCTTTGAAATTAGGTGAAGGCAAAGACTCAAGAGGTAAACGCCTTATTCAGTTCTTCTCTGTACCACGAAAACCTACTAAGACAAATCCTAAGACACGAAATATGCCAGAGGATGCGCCTGACAAGTGGGCAGAATATATCGAATACAACCGCCAAGACGTGGTTGTAGAAAAGGCAATTCGTAAACGTCTATTATCACTAAAGCCCCCTGCTATCGAGCACGAGTACTGGCTACTCGACCAAGATATCAACTGGCGAGGCATAAAAGTAGATATGGAACTCGTCGATGCGGCGCTTGCTTGCAACAACGAAATCGTGGAAGAGGCTACTGAGTCATCTAAGCTATTAACGGGATTAGAAAACCCCAATAGTACGATGCAACTCAAAGAGTGGTTAACTGAAAGACTAGGCTGCGAATTAGATACTATGCGGAAAGATGATGTATCTAATCTACTTAACCAGGATATACCTTCTGATGTACGCACCGTACTAAAGAACAGGCAAGTTTTAGGAAACTCATCCATTAAGAAATACTTGGCCATGAAAAATGCCGTGTGCTCTGATGGCCGTATCCACGGTATGCTGCAGTTCTACGGTGCTATGCGTAGCGGACGATGGGCCGGCCGTGTAGTACAACTACAGAACCTACCCCGTAATTACCTGGAAGATTTAGACACAGCTCGGGAAGTTCTTAAAAGTAGAGACGTGGAAATGCTAGACCTACTTTACGGAAACCCTGGCGACGTGATCAAGCAACTTATCCGTACCGCTTTAGTAGCAGAGGACGGACACCGTTTCATTGTAGCAGACTTTAGCGCTATTGAAGCTCGTGTGATTGCCTGGCTTGCTCATGAGCAGTGGCGACAAGATGTATTTGCCCAAGGCGGAGATATCTACTGCGCATCCGCATCTAGCATGTTCCATGTACCAGTAGAGAAGCACGGTGTAAATGGACACCTTCGGCAAAAGGGTAAAGTAGCAGAACTTGCGCTCGGCTATGGTGGCGGTGTAGGAGCTATGAAATCGATGGATACAAAAGGTGAGATTCCTGAAGAGGAGTTACCTGGAATCATCGAAGCTTGGCGACAAGCTAGTCCGCGTATTACGAGATTTTGGAAGGATGCGGACAGCGCAGCCAAGAAAGTTGTTAAAACCGGCGAACCGGTGCGAATCAGACAAGGCAATATTAAATTCTTTAAAGCAAAAGGGTTTATGTTTATCGAATTACCGTCTGGCCGAAGGCTCGCCTATGCAAGACCTCGATTAGGGCTTAATCGGTTCGGTAGTGAGTCGATTGAATATGACGGTATGGATCAGGTTAAGAATACATGGGGCAGAGTTGAAACTTACGGCGGGAAGCTCGTCGAAAACATTGTACAAGCCGTTGCGAGAGATTGCTTAGCAGCAGCTATGCTAAGACTTGCAAAAGCCGGATACAAGATTGTTGCCCATATCCATGACGAAGTAGTTATCGAAGCGCCTATAGGCGAAGGCAGTTTAGATGAAGTTATAGATATTATGTGCGAGCCTGAGTCTTGGAACGAGGGCCTTATATTAAATGCAGCAGGGTTTGAGAACCCTTACTATATGAAGGATTAGGAGGATAATTCTTATGAAACTTACAAAAAACCAAATTCAACAACAACGCGAAGCTATCGATGGCTTATATGAGCTAGTAAAAGAAGCTCCTGCAAGCGAACGCAAAGACTCCGCTATGGCGTATTGTGAAGGCTGTATCGCCGCTTGTGATTTAGGCCTTAAGGTTTTAAACGGCAAGAAAACAGAAGATGCACCTAAGACGGAAGAAACTACAAAAGTAGAAGAACAGGCTACTGCTGAAGAAAAACCAAAACGTAAACGCGTGGCTAAGAAAAAAGACGAACCTGTAGAAGAAAAGTTACCGGTTGATGAAACCCCAGTAGTTGATGAAACTCCTGAAGAAGATGATTTAGACGATTTGTTATAAATGAAAGGATAGCGCCTTATGAAGGTATTATTTAGTTTATCAGTTAACAAGCTGTATGACCTAGTACGGCGCAAGCAAGTGAACTCTTGGTCACCTGCTGTACATTACCACGTAGATTGCGGTCAATCATTTGCCTGCTTGTGGCCCTCAGTATCTTCCGGTATGGGTAGAATAGTAGACCCTTATATATCAAATGAGTTCTATTGCCCTCAATGTGGAGAAATCATTCGTACAAGAGGTGCGGACGGTGATTGTGTAGCTGATGCTTCCGGTACCGCTAATGTTCCTCTAGATATTGAACTATCGGTTATTGATCGGGGGAAAATCCTCGATGTTAAATTCGAATATCACACAGTATATGTCGATAACGACACACAATCTATTTACCCTGGTTATAAGCCACATCTTATCGATATATTGCGCTTCGATTTCAAGCAAGGAAAAGTGTTTTTAGTTCAAAAGAAACGCACTCGCGCAGATATAATATCAGAAATCGACCCCAATATATCGGTGTTTCACTCAAAATCATTGCCTCTATATTGGCTAGTAGCAACTCCAAATTGCCGGTTATCGCAATATAAAAAGGAGCTACAAACTTTTGCTAAAGTTCTAAAACAAGCTTACTTTGTTAAGTTGTCAAAACGAGTTGGCTATCAAGTTAAACCTATCAGACAAGGTGTACTACTATCGTCCAGATACGGTGCACTCGATAACTTACTCCATAATCTAGTGTGGAAGATGCACGCGCCGGATGCGCCGGCATTAAATGACAAGTTAGTTAGAGACCATGACGCCTACTTCAGACCTTTTGGGTCTAATTTAACAAGTACTTTGGCTATTACTGAGTTAACTAACGCCGGCGTACCTTTTATCAAAGCACTTATACAGCTTTATAAAGTACCTGATAAACGCTGGGTTAGAAAATTATTAACTATCCGTCCTTTCTTTTATATCAAAGTGATCCAAACTGCTAGCAAGATATTCAACAGCATGGATTATCAGAAAGCATTCACAGACCTTGTGGCAGAGGAAAGCGGGAGAACTGGGTATATCCAATCTTGGCCAATATGGAATGATGGGCAAGCTTTGCTTACTGTTACTGATTTTCTTAAGCTTATGCGTCACCAATATGGTGAACGCCGAGTCCTATTATTCTTAAAAAACGCTGACTCCTACTCGGAAGTAAAAGATACTGCGGATATTTATAACCGGTTATCAAGAGCTAGGAAAAAAGAGATTTGGGCTAGACGTATCCAAATCAAGGATCTGCATGACGAGATTGTGTGTATATCCAAATTTGAAAAAGCAGAAAATGTCCCAGTACAGCGCAGTATGCTTCATAAAAAACTAATAGACTCCGTTGGTGGTCTAGATTTTACTGTGGTTAAAACAACACACGACATAATTCGACTAGGTGTTCAACTCAATAATTGTGTGGGTACCTATGTAGAAAAAGTTAAAGAGCAAGAATGCGCTATTGTTGGTGTATTTGAAAACAGCCGGCCAGTAGCGTGTATTGAAGTTAACCCTACAAAAGATTCAGATGGTTTTGTGGAAATACACCAGGCTAAGCTAAAAAATAACAGAGGTGTACGAGATAATCACAACATTAATTATGCTGTGTGCCAATGGGTTAAAAAGCATAGATTACAAGTACCTAAATATTTAGGGGATATTCATTTTGCGAAGGGAGGAGCGATGTAACATGGATACAAATATCATAATAGCTACGGGCAAAAGTCGCTCCGCCCGTAGCTGGAAGTCTCAGAAAATGACTTGGAGTGCTTTGGCCAATAAATTGGCCGAGCCTACTGTAACAAATGAAACGGCTGCTGAATACGCCAAGATGTCTAAGGCCGAAAAGGGCCAAAAGAAAGACGTCGGCGGTTTTGTTGGTGGCTATATCCCCAAAAACGGTAGACGGGTTAGAGGTGCCGTTAAGGAGCGATATTTAATCACGCTTGATGCGGATTCACCTAGCGAAGATTTCCTCTTGGACCTAGATATGGAATTAGGCGGTACGGAATACGTGCTATACAGTACACACAGCCATACGGCTGATAATCCTCGCTATCGTATCATCATTCCTGTTGATAGGGCGATGACTCCTGACGAGTACCAAGCTGTATCAAGACGTATCGCCGATGATATTGGCATTGACTCCTTTGACGCATCCACGCACCAGGCAGAACGTCTGATGTACTGGCCAAGTTGTCCAAAGGATGTGAAATATGTATATCAGCACAGTGAAGGCGGCTTAGTCTCTGTTGATCAATATCTCAATACTTACAGAGACTGGCGAGATACGAGCCTTTGGCCGACATCGAGTAAGGAGTCACAAATTCGCCTTGATGCGGCCAAAAAGCAAGGTAACCCATTGGAGAAAAAGGGTTTACTTGGTGCCTTTTGTAGGTGCTACAGTATCACGGAAGCTATTAGTAAGTTTCTTCCGGAAGTCTATGAGCCGACACGAGTCGAGGACCGATACACGTATACCGGAGGCAGCTCAGTAGCAGGTCTTGTCATTTATGATAACGACACCTTCGCATACTCCAACCATGCGACCGACCCTGTCAGCGGTAAGCTCGTTAATGCGTTTGACCTTGTCCGAATTCATTTATTCGGTGCTGAAGATGCTGACGCGGAGCCTACTACTAAAATAACAGATTTACCAAGCTACAAAGCTATGTTAGATTTTGTTAACGACGACGGTGCAGCACCTATCTTGCTCGATAAAGAGCGTATGGCCGATATGGACTTCGAGGACATCACAGAAGACGAGGAAGACTTCCTCGAAAAGCTCAAACGTGACCGTCGAGGTACACCAGAGTCTGACGTGTTCAACTGCTTAGTCGTTCTTAAATATGACCCTGCATTAAGAGGACGCATACGCCTTGACGAATTTGCGCATCGGTTAGTTGTTACTGACGACCTACCGTGGCGCGGTAAGGACGAAACCCCTTACTGGACTGATACAGACGATGCGTGCTTACGTAATTACTTTGCCACTAAATACCTTATTAAAGGTAAGGGCATTATTGACGACGCCTTGCAGGAGGTAACCCAGGATAACAAGTTCCATCCTGTGCGTGAGTATTTAACCGGTGTAACCTGGGACGGTACTTGTAGAGTCGATACTCTCTTTATTGACTACATCGGGGCAGAGGATACCGAATATATTAGAGCCGTTACCCGTAAGTGGATGTGCGGCGCTGTAGCACGTGTCATGAGTCCAGGCGTTAAGTTCGATACGGCAATCGTATTATACGGTTCGCAAGGTCTTGGTAAATCGTTAATTCTGGAGCGATTGGGTCGTAAATGGTTCAATAATTCACTCGTGGATATCAAAACCAAAGACGCTTTAGAACAAATTCAAGGCTCTTGGATTAATGAACTCGCGGAACTCGCACCTACTTATAAGAATGATAATGAAATTGTAAAAGCCTTTATCAGTCGTACCTCTGACCGGTTCCGTTCTCCTTATGGAAGACGTACCGAAGAGTACCCGCGCCAGTGTGTATTCGCGGGCTCTACCAATAATCTTATGTTCCTCAAGGACCGCACCGGTAACCGCCGATTTTGGCCTGTCACAGGCGACAAAGAACGTAAAACGAAAAACGCTTGGGAGCTATCAAAAGAGGATATTGACCAATTATGGGCAGAAGCCTATTACTACTGGTCCGAGGATGAATCCTTAGTCCTTGAAGGGGAACTTGAAGAAGAAGCCCTTAGAATTCAATTATCACACACCGAGGGTGGTGAACTCGTAGGTCTCATTGAGGAATACCTCGAAATGGAACTACCTGAAGACTGGGAATCTCGCGATATCTTCGACCGTAGGGACTATATTAGAAATTATGGCGACGACGATAACTGTGGATCAGTGCAGCGGGAGCGGGTTTGCGCCCTTGAGATATGGTGTGAAGTAATGGATGGTGACAGGAAGAACCTGCAGAACGCAAAGGCTAGAGAAATCATTGATATTTTGCAATCTATTAAAGGGTGGAGTCCTTATTCCAAAAGCGTTGGTAAGATGCGATTTGGAAAATTGTACGGTGTGCAAAGAGCGTTTATCAGAGATGCATCCAATCTCGAGAAAAAGGCAAAATCAATTAAAAAAGAACGCAAAAATTAGTGTTGCCGATTTTTGTTGCCGATTAGCCAATTTTCTTATATCTATCTTTATCGAAATAGTATTTATACAAGCCTATACATCGATGAACTTTGATATAAGTTAAAAAATCGGCAACGGCAACACGTGTGGCAACAAAATCGGAAACACGATTAGCGTAGTTGTTATCTATCTTAATTCCTATTTGTTGCCGATGTTGCCTATTATTTACTATTAATTAAAAATAATAAATATATGAATAATGGCGTGCATACACATACACGTAAAAAACACGAATACGCGTATATATATGTTTACGAAAAAAAACGGCAATATCGGCAACACAAAGCCGATGAAGCCAGTATCCATATGGCTTCAGGCGTGTTGCCGATTATTTATTGAGAACGAGGTGAGAACGATAGAAAAAGACATCGAACGTTGGTTAGGAATTCAACTCAAAAAACTGGGTTGCATATATATGAAGTTCGTGTCACCTGGGAATGACGGAGTGCCAGATCGAATAGTAGTACTTCCTGGTGGCAGCGTCATATTTGTGGAACTCAAAGCCAAAAAAGGTGTATTGATGGCTAATCAAAGAATACAAGTTGCCAGATTACGTAAGCAGGGCGCGTTAGTATTTGTGATTACAGGAATGATAGAAGCTAAGTTATTTGTCGATGACATGGAAAGGGTAATACATGAACTTTCATCCACACGAGTATCAAGAAATAGCTATACAACGAATCATTGATCATACGCACTATGGGCTGTTACTTGACATGGGCTTAGGCAAGACCGTTTCCACATTAATCGCTATTGAGCAGTTAATGTATGACTATTTTGATATCAAAAAAGTATTGCTTATAGCGCCTAAGAAGGTAGCAGAGTCAACCTGGGCGCAGGAGACTAAGAAGTGGAGCGAGACAAGCCATCTTACGATAGCACCTGTTTTGGGTTATGAAAAAGACCGCATCAAAGCCCTTGAAAGTGACTCCGATATCTACGTAATAAACCGTGAAAATGTGCAATGGTTGTATGACTACTATTTTGAAAAACCTAAGAAGCCATTTCCGTTTGACATGCTTGTCATCGATGAGAGTTCATCGTTTAAGAATCCACAGGCTAAGCGATTTAAGGCGATGCGTAAAATGAGGCCTTTCTTCAAACGAGTAGTTATTCTAACTGGTACACCTGCACCAAATACGTTAATGGATGTGTGGGCACAGATATATTTGTTAGATGGTGGTGAACGATTAGGTAAAACACTTACTGAGTATCGGCTACGATATTTTACACCGGACAAAACAAATGGACATATCGTGTACAGTTATCGTTTATTACCAGGAGGAGATAAGGCTATATTCGGTAAAATGCAAGATATATGTATGAGCTTAAAAGCAAAGGATTATCTAAACCTTCCGAAGCGCATCGACAATGTGATCATGGTAGAAATGAGTCCCAAGGAGTATGGGCTATATAGAATAATGGAGTACACTCACGTATTGAGCTTAATAGATTCCGACGACGTGAGCGCCTTAAATTCAGCAGCACTGACGAGTAAGCTATTACAACTCGCAAATGGATCCATTTATACCGACGACGGCGAAACTATAATCGTCCACAACGAAAAAGTAGAGCGATTAAAAGAATTAGTAGATACCAACGAAGGAAAACCGATGTTAGTATTCTACAACTTCAAGCACGATTTACAAGCGATTAAGGAAGCGTTCCCTAAAGCAGTAGAGTTAAAGACCGATGATGATGTAGCCGAGTGGAATAAAGGCAATATCCAAATGTTATTAGCACACCCGGCTTCGGCGGGATATGGTTTAAATCTTCAAGCAGGTGGAAATATCATCGTATGGTACGGGTTAACTTGGAGCCTTGAGCAATATCAACAAGCTAATGCACGACTACACAGGCAGGGGCAAACACAACCTGTGATTATCCATCACCTAGTTACCAAAGGAACCATGGACGAGCAAGTCATGAAAGCCCTTGAACGTAAAGAAGTAGGACAAGATGCCCTCTTAGAAGCTATCAAATATCGTAAAGAACTATATAGAAAGGATGATTGATATGGATCAATTTATAATGGCAGGATTAATCGGGGCCATCGTGGTAATAGTGAGTTACACGACTATTCAAGTTATAGATATCACTGATAAATATCTTGATAATCGAAAATACATGGCTGCATTGGGGCTGACCCCAGGTAGATTGTATGAGAGACCAAATAATCCCCCGCCACCACCTGTAAGGTTATCAGCTAGCGAGGAATTAAAACGATATATGGCCGATGAAAGATTGAGGCATTTGGGAAAAGTAACGAATCAATCTGGAATACATATGGGGAAAGTTATAGCAGATAAATCTCCTAATTCCATAATTATGCAATGTGATGATATCAATCATCCGAGCCACTATACGCAAGGCGATATCGAGGTTATCGATTATATCGAAGATAAGAAATTAGGATATCGATTGGGTAATGTCGTGAAGTATGTATCCCGAGCTGGTCATAAGGACGATGCTATTAAGGATTTGAAAAAAGCCAGATGGTATCTAAATCGGGAAATTGCAAAGAGGGAGCAGCATGAATCGTAAAAGTATCAGATGTTTATATGACGATATAGGAACAGAAATAGTTAGAATTCGGATGTCATTAATGGGTCTTGATCGTTCCGGAGTGGCATCACATGATTCCCAAGTACAATATGCTAAAGGGCGTATTTCTGGATTACTAACAGCAAAGTGCATGATAAGACGATATGCGTCTAAGGATAAATAGTAACAGGAGATAAGATCATGGGTAAATACCTTGGAACAGAATGGGAGGATATGTATAAAGATTTCTTAGAAATGTGCGGCGATGAAGATACTGCAGAGATAATGGTAGACATGTCGATAGGAGATATGAAGGAGTTGGGGGAATTGACTGATAAAGAGTACATGCTTCAGATATTACGAATTGATGATAGAATTGAATCCATCAATCGTGACATCGAAGCACAAATAGAACGCAAAGCGGATACTCTGTCAGCTACTGATTACAGCAAGGATAGGATATCCGGAGGTAGTTGCAGTGACTTATCAAATATCGTAGTAGGTATCGAACAATGCGTCGAATTGCAACGAAAGGAAATAGAAAGGTTAAAAGCCATCAAAGCAGAAGTACGAAGCGTGATTAGTCAAGTGCGTCCAAACGAATTGGCTATGCTACTAACAGAACGATATGCACAAGGTAAAAACTGGAAGGAAGTAGCCGATATTTTAGGTTACAGTGAAGCAAGGGTGCGAGGAGAATTACACGACCGAGCACTAACTGAAGTAGGGTTCGTTCGTTCTACGATGTAAAAGTCGATACATTTCAGTACAAAACAGTACAAAACAGTACATCAAAGTGTGGTATACTGTAAGTGTGAAAGTTGGGAAGCTTCACAAGAATTAAATTAGCAAAGGACGCCAAATACATCTGGCGTCCTTTTTACTTGCAGAGATAGGCGGTAGTCTAGCACCCTTTAACGGGTGCTTTTTTGTTGCCCAAATTTACGTTATCAATATTGATTGTAATTGAGAAAATGAAAATTGGGAAAAGGTACTCCCTAGCGTAAAAATGGCCGCTGGTCGCCCCCGCGCGATGGTCCTCTCTCTGTGAGAAAAATTTTCCTGTTGAATGTAGAAAGACGATTTAAGAAAGGAGTGCACCTATGGCGGACACAAAACCGAGAGTGAAATTCGATGCTGCAGGAAACCTGCTTGTATCCAGCACTCAACTATGTGACCTCTTGCGGGTCACTCCGGAAATTATTTCTCGACATCATAAAGCAGGGATGCCTAAAGCCTCTGTAGGTTGGTGGAATCTCCGGGAAGTCCTCGTGTATTTAGGACAGGCGAAAGGTGATAACGCTAAAAGCAAATCCGCATCAACTCGTAAGCTAGAAGCCGAAGCTGATTATAAGGAAGCAAAGGCTGCGCGTGAAAAGAAAATGCTAGATGTGCTAAATGGCGAATATGTCCCTCGTGCCGATGTGGCACAGGCATGGGCTAACCGAATATTGGAATTAAAAACATCGTTTACCAAATTAGGCAAGCGGATTGGAAGTGAATTCACGGATCCTGAGGAACGTGCTCGTGTAGAAAAGGTGGTGAATGGCCTTGCCGAAGAATACCTCGAAAGCTACGCACGCGAAGGCGAGTACACGCCGAAAGTCAAAGCCGCGGGAAAAGCAAAGACCAAAGGTTGACTGGTTCCCCGAGGAACTGGAAGCATTCAAGCCACCTGAAAGATACACCGTTTCGGAATGGGCAGATAAGTACAGGGTACTGACTAATATATCTGCTGAACCTGGACGATGGCGTACAGCGCGGACACCTTATCTCAAGGAACTTATGGACAAATTTACGGACCCTCTTATTGAAAGCATCTCGTTATGTTTCGGGGCGCAGATAGGTAAGACGGAAGCCGAACTCAATATGATCGGATATGCGTTACATCAAACTGCATCACCAGTCATGATGGTTTATCCAACGGATACTATCGCGAAATTCGCTAGTGATAAACGTGTGCAACCGATGATTAGGAGCGTAGAGCCGCTTGCGAACATATATGACGAAGGCAGTAAGCTGCTGGAGTTAGACTTCGTTAATGGGAACTACATGGTGCTTGTTGGGGCGAACTCACCAAGCAGCTTATCAAGTCGGTCAATTAAGTACTTATTCTTTGATGAAATTGATAAGTATCCAGCTTTCTCCGGTAAGGAAGCGAATCCGATTAAGTTGGCTGAGGAACGTACCAAGACATTCGTTGATAAGAAGATTGTAAGGGTGTCAACTCCTACGATTGAAAGTGGCAATATTTGGCAGTCATATATGGACGCAAATGAACGTAAGCAGTATTACGTGCCATGTCCGCATTGCGGGGTGTCGCAGACCCTCAAATTCAAACAGATAAAATGGCCGGAGGAACACCATGGCAATGCGGATATGATACGTGATACCGCATATTATGAGTGCGAACATTGTAAGCACCGTATTGATGATAAGCACAAGATGGATATGCTCCGGCAAGGCGAATGGCGGACTGTGAATGAATCGCAAGTCCGAGTCGTCCGGTCGGTAGCCTATCATCTGTCATCCCTTTATTCTCCATGGG
Source organism: uncultured Veillonella sp. (assembly GCF_963551295.1). Lineage (NCBI taxonomy): Bacteria > Bacillati > Bacillota > Negativicutes > Veillonellales > Veillonellaceae > Veillonella > uncultured Veillonella sp. The sequence goes on along the minus strand of NZ_CAUVFT010000034.1, from coordinate 937 downwards.
TCACATTCGGGGATGTAGCGTATGAGTTTGTTAAATCAAAGGATAAGCCAAGCGAGTTGATGAACTTTATCAACTCGTGGCTAGCGGAACCTTGGAAATCTGCGAAAACTAAAAGCACACAGAACCTCGTGTTTACACAATCGGACGTTCCTCGTGGTGTTGTGCCTCAGCACGCACCATTACTCATTGCATCTGTCGACGTGCAGCAAGATCATTTCTGGTGGGAAGTTAGAGCCTACGCTCACGGCGTATCAAGCTACTTAGTTGATTATGGTCAAGCAAGTAGTTGGGCAGATTTAACCGAGATACTCATTGATAGAGAATATCCATCAGAGTATGGTGAGGCCCGTAAGATTGTGAGGGCCGGTATCGATAGTGGCTACCGAACAGATGAAGTATATCAGTACTGTGCACAGTACCCAGAAGTATGCGTGCCAGTTAAAGGTGATTCATCGCACAGTCCTCTAGCTCCGCCGTATAAGATGAGCAGCATCGAGAAGGGCGTCATAGGCGGTATGAAGCTGTACGTAGTGAATACCGATTACTGGAAGGACTTTATATTTGCACGTATGGTACGTCCGGCTAATGAGCCTGGCACAATCCATTTATTTAAGGATTGCCCAGAGGAATATTCGGAGCACCTCCGGTCGGAGGAAAAGCAAGAAATCCGAAATGTAAAGACTGGAGCAGTTACAGTGCAATGGAAACCATTAACCAGTCATCCAACAAATCACTTGTTGGATACGTGTGTATACAACGCCATGGTTGCGGACTCGGTAGGTGTTAAATACTTACCCGAATATAATCTGGATACCGATGAGGAGGACGAAGATACGGATGATGAAGACTTTAATGCAGATAGCAGAGGTTGGTTTAGTTAAGAAGGAGGTGAGACCATGAGCGCAAGAGAAGACTTGGAGCGTATACGAACGATAAT
>NZ_CAUVFT010000033.1:0-20147 GCF_963551295.1 uncultured Veillonella sp. | reverse complement strand
AGGAAGGTATAGTTCCTTATCTTTATTATTTTATATTATTATTTATTATTATCACTATTTAGAAAGTTATTTCACGTAGAACCCTATTAGGATCTATTCGTCGCATGGAGTATCTTTTTCGTGAGATTTTGTGTAGTAAAGCATTACAAGTAAAAACAACGTACTATGAGGCTAATGGACCTGGTAAGGTTATGGCGCTCATGACTAACGATGTAACATCGTTACGTGTTGCCCTTGGTCTAGGTATAATGATTGTAGTGGATATTATTTTCTACTCCGTTGTGGGCTCCATAATATTAATTCAAAAGATTAATACTGTATTAGCTTTTAAAATTATGACACCTGTATTCTTAATTATTGTGGCTATATTTGTACTAGGCAGAAAGCTACGTACTAAACAACGTAGTGCACAAGCTACTTATAGCGATTTAACAGAGTTTGGACAAGAGTTATTTCAAGGAATGGATGTTATTCGAGCATTTAATCGTGAAAGCATTATATCTAATTCTTTTGAAAAAATAAATAAACTTAATTATAAGAAGAATATGGATGTTGCACTACTAGATGCAATATTAACACCGTTAACAAGAATTGCACCCTTTATCTGTATCAGCATTAGTATTTTTATTTGTGGACATTTAGCCGTAGAAGGTAAAATGACTATAGGCGAATTTGTTACAATCAACTCTATTATAATGTTAATTGTAGGGCCTTTAATAGGCTTGGGGGGCCTTATTTCTATTGTACAAAAAGGTCTTGCTTCTTTAGATCGTATCATGGATTTCTTGCATTTGCCTACTGAAACAATAGATGATACCGATGAGGTATTGCCACTTGAAGATATTCACATCCGATACTTAGATTTTAATTATGAAAACTCTAAAGGTCATGCATTATCTCAAGTGACAACGACAATACCGAAAGGTTCTTTTATTGGTTTAGTTGGCAAACCTGGTTCTGGTAAAAGTACATTGTTTAAATTGCTTATTGGATTACAAGAATGTCCGGAACAGTCCATTTATTTTGGTAATCAAGATTTAGCTGCTGTTTCTTTATCAAAACTTAGAAACTCAATTGCTTATGTGCCAACACAATCTTACCTTTTAAGTACGACCATTGCAGATAATATTAAATTTGGTAAAAATTTATCTATGCATGAAACTGTAGAGGTTGCGGCACAAAAGGCAGACTTATATAGAGATTTAGGCGATTTGTTAAATGATGATTTACATGAGCTTGCTGAAGAAGGTCATGATTTATCAGGTGGACAAAAGCAGCGAATCAATATGGCTCGCGGCTTTTATAAAAATGCACCATATTTATTGCTAGATGATTGTTTTTCTGCTTTAGATGCAGTAACAGTTACAACTATTTTAAATACATTACATAATGTAAAAGAACAAACAATTTTATGTATTTCACAGCGATTAGAGGTTGTAGAGAAAGCCGATAAAATTCTAGTATTCGATGAGGGGCGTATCGTAGAAGAAGGTACTCATAAAGAATTATTAGCTAACAATGGTTTATACCACACCTTATATAAAGCGCAGAAAGGAGAGGCCCATCATGAAGAAGCGTAATCTAAGAAATGACTGGGCTCTATTTTCCTATATAACTGCCTACATCAAGCCTTATTTAGGTATTCTATTATTAGCAACGGTTGCGCTAGCAGGAAATTTAGTACTATTACTTTTACGACCGTATATAACAAAGCAAGTCATCGATCTTGGCTTTGCCACTAATGATATCGCTGTTATTGAATACTATGCTCTAATGTATGGACTTACTATAATTGGTAGTGTTTTATTTATTTTTGTAGAGAATTACTTTTTAAAAAGTTTTGGTCAAAAAATAATTTATAATATTCGTAGGATTGTCTTTAAAAAGATTCTTAATAAACCACATGATGAATTCTATAAGTTGCCAATCGGTAATTGGGTAACTCGCATCACTAATGATGTAGAGTCATTACGTACATTATATACAGATGTAATTTTGAATTTAGCTAGTAGCGGTTTGATGATTATTGGTATATTAGGATTTATGTATGCTATTAATGTACCCCTAGCTATTATCATGACAATTTTATTACCTATAATGGGTGGAATTATTTGGGTGTTTCAAAAGTTTTCCCGTAAGGCATTTCGTCAGGTAAGGCGCTCTGTAGCTGCATCTAATGCGAGTATCAAGGAACTGTTAAATTATATTGTAATCGTAAAATCCTATGGTGGCGAAAAAGCAATTGAGGAACGTTATAATACTGTTAATAAAGGTTTCTTAGAAGCAGGTCTTTTTGAAGTTACTACATTTTCTATTTTTAGACCACTCGTAGATGGTCTATTCTTTGTTGCGTTAATTGTTATTTTTACAACTACGAATTTAATAGACTCTGTAGCTGACGCTGGTACAGTATTTGCCTTTATCCAATATATGGACCGATTCTTCCAACCATTAAAGGAAATTGCAGATAAATATAACTCACTGCAAAGTGCATTAGCTGGTGCTGAAAGATTAGTTCCCTTATTAGAGGAAGAAGAGCGTCAGATGGCTGATAAAGTTCCTGATGAATTTAAACATATAGAGACCATTGAGTTTGAGCATGTGTGGTTTTCCTATAATAATAACGACATTTATGCGCTAGAAGACTTTACATTAAATATTAAAGCTGGAGAATTCATAGGGATTGTAGGTCCCTCTGGTAGTGGTAAATCAACACTTTTATCATTGTTGATGGGAATCTACAAACCAACAAGAGGGGCAATTTATATTAACGGTATAAATATTGCTAAATATGACAGTTCTGTACTTCGTCATTTAATGGGGTATGTTTTTCAGCAAGCTTATCTATTTAAGGGTTCCATTAAAGATAACTTAACACTTTTTGATACATCAATATCCAATGAGGAAATTGTCAATGCAGCAAAACAAGTTAATTTGGATGCTATGATTGAACAACTTCCGGAAGGGTATGATACACCGGTTGGTTATTTAGGCTCCTTATTATCTGATGGACAAAAACAATTATTGGCTTTTGGCCGTACCTTGATTAAAAAAACACCTATTCTATTGCTAGATGAAGCAACGGCTAATATCGATAGTCATACGGAGAAACAAATTCAAGCAAGTATTGAAAGTATTCGAGGTAGTAAAACAATCGTAAGTATTGCTCATCGTCTTTCAACAGTAGAAGATGCCAATAAAATAGTGTATATGGAATATGGTAAAATAATAGAAAAAGGATCTTTTAATGAACTTATCCACTTAAAAGGGGCCTTTTATAATCTATGGAATAATCAACACAGTGGGAGTTAGTATGGAATTTATCCAATCTAAAGATAATAAGACTATTAAGAGAATTATCTCATTAGGGCAGCGTAAAAATCGCCAAAAATATGGAGAGTACATTGTTGAAGGTATTCGCTCTATTCGAGATATTGCAGCTATGGGGGCAGTAAAAACAATTGTTATACGTGAATCTAAAGCTCAAGATCAAAATATATTAGATTTATTAGACTTAGAAACGGTTCAATCTATACCTAAATATATCGCACAAGATCCAGTGTTTGATAAAGTAGATAATACCGTAAATGGACAAGGTGTAGTTGCTATTGTATCGAAACCAAAATACAATATCGAAAGCATTTACATTGAGGATGGCTTATATATTACATTAGATGGAGTTCAAGATCCTGGCAATCTAGGTACTATAATTCGTACAGCAGTTGCAGCAGGTGTAAAAGGTATATTTTTGATGAAAGGAACTGTGGACCCTTTTAATGACAAGACAGTGCGCAGTACTATGAGCGCCTTACATAAATTACCTTTATATGAGGATATTACCTTATCTCTGTTACATGATATAGTAACCGAGTCTAATATGACTACCTATGTAACTGCTTTAGAACATTCCAATCCTTATCATACTGTACGTTATGCTAAGCGAACTATGCTAGTATTAGGAAACGAAGGGAATGGCGTAACACCAGAGGTTATGAATCTATGTACAAATCGTATTATGATTCCTATGTATGGTGATATGGAATCCTTAAATGTAAGCGTAGCTGCTGCATTATGTATGTATAAAGTACAAGAACAATTGATGCCTTAGTATATATGATAAAAATTTATGACCTTATAAAAAGTCCTCTACTAGTATACAAGTAGAGGGCTTTTGTATTGATTTTTTAGTTGTGTATTTGGTACAATAACATATATCCTTTGTGGGAGAACAAAGTTCTCCCTTTTTTTCATGAAAAGGAAGATAACTATGTCCAAATTAATTGTAAATGCAGACGATTTTGGCCTTCATAGTGCAGTTAATGCTGGTATTATTGATGGTCATCGTAGAGGTATTATTACCAGTACCTCTTTAATGGCAGGAGGAGAAGCTTTTACAGAAGCCGTAAGTATGGCAAAACAAAACCCTAAGTTGGGCATTGGTATTCATATTACCTTGGTGGGTGGGGTGAAACCAGTATGTGATTCATCAGAAGTTTCATCACTTCTCACACCAGAAGGTGTATTTCCAGAGAACTATGTAGAATTTATTAAACGTATTTACTCTGGCAAAATCAATTATAGTGAATTACGTAAAGAGATTCATGCACAAATAGCTCAAATAATGGATACCGGCTTAAGGGTAACTCATATTGATGGACATCAACATTTACATGTGTTACCAACGGTATTGCCAATTGTGATTGAACAGGCAAAATCCTTTGGTATACATGCTATACGTATACCCGATGAGTCTACTGGTTTTATGAATTATATGTATTCCCCAATTCGACTTCTTGGTAAAGTTGGTTTATCAACGGTTGCGGCTAATGCGCGACCAATCATACGAAATAATTGTATGACTACAACCCAATATTTTTGGGGCATGGTAAATGGAGGTCATATAAATCAGAAATCTCTAATGGGTATCCTAAAAGCGGTAAATAAACATTCTGGTACCCATGAATTGATGGTTCACCCAGGTAGTAATAGTAGTACTCTTAGTAAGCTTTATAATTGGGGTTATCATTGGGAAGATGAGTTGCATGCACTCTGTTCCAGTCATACGCGATTATATATAAGTCAACATGATATAGAGCTCATTAATTATGGAGACTTGGTATGAGTAAAATGATGAAGAGAGGCATCTTTATATTTCTCTTGTTATTGGCTGTATCAATTGGTATTATTTACTATACTATTGATTTAGATGCATTGAAAGCCATATCATCTTTTAATAGTATTTCCTTATTATTAGCTTTAGTTGCTTTAGTAGCAGGTATGTATTTTGATGGATTACGACTTCAAAGACTCGTAAAAATTGGTGGTTACAAGTTATCGATACGAGCAGTGCTACGAGTTATTTTTAGTAATTATTTTATGGCTATGTTGACACCTGGAGCTAGCGGGGGTGCTGTTGCGCAAGTACTGGTGTTGAGAAGTTATGGCGTACCTATATCTAAAGGTACACCGATTGTATTAATACGTACCTTATTTTCCATTATATTTTTGGTCATTATGCTGCCATTAGTATTCTTACGAGATGCTATTGAAATTCCATATATCTCTCGTGATATGCTTTTGATTTTTGCCGTGCTTGCTGTTATAGCGACCTTAGTGGCAACTTATATATTACAGACTAAGTATATGCGTCAATTTGTCTATAATCTAGCACAACGATTTAAAGCACATAACACTAAAGATTGGCTTTCTAAATTAGAAACACTAAATCAAGGTCTTGGTTTACTTTATAAACAACCTGTCCAATCTTTAATAGTTTTTATTGAATCTGGTTTGAGTTTATTATGCTTATATTGTATTGCACCCGCCTTAATGTATGCTTTCACATCAGATATTCCTATTATCGATATTTTAGATCGCATGATTTTATTAAATCTTATTTTGTATTTTGCACCAACACCAGGGGGAACAGGCATTGCAGAAGGTCTATTTGTAGTATTATTTAGTGCCTTTGTACCTAATGGAACAGTGGGTATCATCGCTGTAGGATGGCGTGTTGTGGCTGAGTATATGCCATTCTTCATCGGTATGTATGCAGTATTAACATTATATGGACGACAATTCGTTGCCCAAGAAACTTCAAGAGAACAATAAGGGAGTGTGCTCTATGTCTAAACCAAAAAAAGATAAATTTTATCTGGTTCAAGAAGATATTTTACCAGAAGCTATAAAAAAGACGATAAAAGTAAAAGAAATTCTAAAACTAGGTGAAGTTAAAACAATTAACGAAGCAGTTGAAAAAATGGATTTAAGTCGATCTGCGTATTATAAATATAAGGATTATGTTTTTCCATTTTTTGAAATTGCTCAAGGGAAAATTGTTAGTATTTATGTTTCTATGTCAAATGAATCTGGTATGTTATCAAGCGTTTTGAAAGCCATTGCTGAACGTAACGGTAGTATTTTAACGATTAATCAAGATATTCCATTACAAGGCATTGCGAATAGTAGCATTTCTTTTGAAACCAAGGATTTACAAGGTTCATTAGAAGATTTATTGCTAGATATTCGCTCTATGAAGGGTATTATAAAGGTAGAGATTTTAGGCCAAGCATAGGCTAATTAAGAGAGTAGGACGATTATGACCACTATAAAAATTGCTTTATTAGGTTTTGGTACTGTTGCACAAGGTACTTTTAACTTATTACAAGACAATGCTGAACTAATTAAAAATCGTACAGGTGTCAATGTTGAAATTTCTAAAATTTATGTGCGTAACCCAGACAAATACAAACATATTACATTACCAGAAACTGCTAAATATGTATCAGATATTGACGAAGTATTGAAAGATGACTCCATTCAAATGGTAGTGGAATTGATGGGGGGCACAACCTTTGCTAAGGACTGTGTAGAAGGGGCTTTAAAAGCTAAGAAAAATGTGGTAACTGCCAATAAAGACTTATTAGCAGAGTCCGGTCCATACTTATTAGATTTAGCTAGTAAAAATGGGGTAGATTTACGTTTTGAAGCATCTGTATTAGGTGGTATTCCTATTATCCGTACATTATACGAATCTTTGGCTGGTAACCGCATTACCGAACTCATTGGTATTATGAACGGTACAACAAATTTCATTTTGACTAAAATGTCTGAAGAAGGGTTAAGCTATCAAGATGTATTGAAAGAAGCACAAGATTTAGGGTATGCAGAGGCAGATCCTACGGCTGACGTTGAAGGTCTTGATGCAGCACGTAAATTGGCTATTCTTGCATCCATTAGTTTCAATCGTCGCATTTTTTTCGAAGATGTAACTGTAGAAGGCATTACTTGCATTGATACTGAAGATATAAAATTTGGGAAAGAGTTTGGTTACAATATTAAATTATTAGGTATTGCTAAAGAAACTGCTCAAGGATTATCTCTAAATGTATATCCTGCATTTATTCCTACGACACACCCATTAGCATCTGTTCGAGGATCCTACAATGCAATTTATGTTAAGGGCAATGGTATCGATGATGTCATGCTATATGGTCGTGGTGCAGGTAGCTTACCGACAGGCAGTTCTGTAGTATCTGACATAATGGAAGTGGCAAAGAATGTCTCTTATAATGAAACAGGGCGTTTAAAACCGTTCTATTATGATCAAAAAGATATTTATTCTCCAGGTAAAATCCAATCTAGCTACTACTTGCGTTTAGCAGTGGATAATAAAACAGGTGTTCTAGCAAAAATCTCTGCAAAATTAGCAGAACAAAAAATTTCTGTTTTATCCATCGTTCAACGAAATATGGATCCAGACACTGCAGTTCTTGCCATTGTTACATCTAAATGCCCAAGATCTTATATTTTAAATCTTATAGACTCTTTTAATAGCTTGCGCTCCGTTAAGGCTGTTAATAGTGTCATTCGTATTATGGAAGCTTAATTATGAATACTGTTCGTGTACAAGTACCTGCCACTAGTGCAAACTGTGGCCCAGGTTTTGATTGCTTAGGATTAGCACTAAATCTTTATAATATATTCAGCTTTACACCAGATGAAAATGCTACAGAATATACATATACTTTTGAAGGTTTTGGTGCAGATATTCTACGCGCTGAAGATCCTAAAAAGAATCTAATTGGTTTCGCTATGGATCAAGTTTTTGCTACTGCTCAAGAACCAATTCGATATGGTCATATAACTTCTGAAACCTTGATTCCTCCCTCTCGTGGACTAGGTAGTAGTAGTACGGCTATAGTAGGGGGACTTTTACTGGCGAACGCATTAGTAAAGCATCCACTTTCAAAAGAAGAGTTACTAGTTATAGCAAATCGTATGGAAGGTCATCCAGATAATGTGGCGCCAGCTATTTACGGAAATTTATGTTGTGCTACAGGTTTAAAAAATAAGGTACTAAACACGGTCATTTCTATTCCTTCGGAGCTACATTTTGCTGTTGTGGTACCAGAAGTCATGGTATCTACTGAATATGCTCGTTCTGTGCTACCAAATCATATTCCATTTAAAGAAGCTGTACAAAATGTAAGTCATGCTTCATTATTTGTAACAAGCTTAATTACGCATCAATTAAGTAATTTATCTGTTGCCTTAGATGACAACTTGCATGTACCTTATCGTAAGACATTGATTCCTCATTGTGATGAAGTTTTTGAAGCCGCAAAAGTTGCTGGAGCTTACGGTGCTACTATCAGTGGATCTGGTTCTACCTTGATTGCCTATGTAGATAAAGCTCATGTGCAAGAGGTAGCAAAGGCTATGGGTGCCGTATTTTCGGCGAATGGAATTGAAAATAAAATATATTGCTTAGAAGCTGATACAACTGGAGCGTTAATTATATAGTTTATGGTATAATTATAGTGTTAGGCATAGTCCATAACTATAATTGGAGGAAACATGAACAATATAAAAACAACACTTTTATTAGCGACGCTAACAGCCATTTTAGTGGTTATTGGTGATATGATTGGCGGCAGAAGCGGTATGATTATGATGTTTGTCATATCCATGGGTATGAATTTTATGTCCTATTGGTACAGCGATAAAATCGTTTTAGCCCAATACAATGCTCAACCTGTTACTGCACAGTCTAATCCAAAACTATATGCAATGGTAGAGCAATTGGCTAAAAATGGTAATTTACCAATGCCAAAGGTTTATATCATTCCCAGTGAAGTACCGAATGCGTTCGCAACAGGTAGAAATCCTAGTCATGCAGCAGTTGCTGTTACAGAAGGTATCCAACGTCTATTAACTGATGAAGAATTAGAAGGTGTGCTTGCACACGAATTAACACATGTTAAGAATCGAGATACATTGATTAGTACAATTGCAGCTATGATGGCTGGTGCTATTTCTATGATAGCCAATATACTTCAATTTACTGCTATATTTGGTCGTTCCGATGATCGAGAAGGTACTAACCCTTTGGCGCTTCTTGGTACAATCATTATTGCACCTATCGCAGCTGGTCTTATTCAGATGAGTATTTCCCGTACTCGTGAGTTTTTAGCTGATGAGGGGGGCGGAGATATGTGTCGCAATCCATTAGCACTGGCTTCTGCACTTGCAAAAATTGACTACTACTCTAAACATGGTGCATTGCCTAATGCAAGTAATGCTACAGCCCATATGTTTATTATTAACCCTATGATGGGAATTGGTGAAAGCTTGAGCAATCTTTTTAGTACACATCCTCGCACGGAAGAACGTATTCAAAAGTTAAAGAAACAAGCTATGAATCCAAAGTATAAAGAAAAGGCAATATTATAATTAGTATCTACTGGAGGGTATTATGCAAGAAACATTAGTTTTAATTAAACCAGATGCAGTTAAACGTCAATTAAGTGGTGAAATTCTTAGCCGTTATGAACGTAAAGGTTTTGTTATTAAAGCATTAAAACTCTTACAAGTATCTCGTGAGTTAGCGGAAGAACATTATGCAGAACATAAGGAAAAACCATTCTTTGGTGAATTAGTTGATTTTATTACATCAGGACCAGTTCTTGCTTTTGTGTTAGCTGGTGAGAACGCAATTGTATCCGTACGTGCTTTAAATGGGGCGACAAATCCTGTAGATGCTGCCCCTGGTAGTATCCGTGGTGACTATGCCCTAACAATGGATGCTAACGTAGTACATGCTTCTGATTCTCCAGAAGCCGCTGCTCGTGAAATTCATCTTTGGTTCCCTGAATACAAATAATCTCAAGGTTGGGATCCTTTAGCTTTTATCTCTACATCCATGTTATTTATAGGAGGTAATCATATGGCAAGTAGCGTTTATACAAAAACAGGTGATGCTGGTACAACTGGTTTATACACAGGCGAACGTGTACAGAAATCATCTTTACGCGTAGAAGCTTATGGTACAATCGATGAATTACAAGCTTTTTTAGGATTGGCTCGCGCTTATGCTGAAAATCCACGTGTTGCCGCTGAGTTATACGATATTGAGCGCAACTTATGGACTTTAATGGCTGATATTGCTAGTTTACATGCTGCTCCGGTAATTACTGAGCAACATGTAAAACATTTAGAAAAGGTTATCGACCGATTTGATGAAAAGTTAGAACCTTTATCTAGTTTCGTTATTCCAGGTGAAAAACAATCTTCTGCTTATTTACATATAGCAAGAACAATAACACGTCGTGCTGAACGCAATTTATGGCGGGTGTTAGACGCTGGTGAAAGTGTTCACGAGTCTAATTTAAAATACCTAAACCGTCTATCCGACCTTTGCTTTATCTTGTGTCGTGTAGAGGAAGAACTTGGAGCAGAATAAACAAAAAAAGCTATGTATTTTACATAGCTTTTTGCTCGTTATAGACCTTATTGTGAAATTGTTTGGTTTAAAACGTCTTGAGGGCTAGGATAGTAGAAGAAGATATGAGGAATTTCATAACGGAATTTTTCTCTTAATAAATCGGCTAAGGTTGTTTCAAAGTTTATGATTTTATCAGCGCCGAAATCAAAGTCTTCAACTAATACTAAGAGTTGTGCTTCAACTTGAGGTGCATTTTCTGGTAAGGCTTCTGGTGGCAGTGGAACATTCACTACTACTCGTGCAGTACCAATATATTTACCTTGCCCGTCATCGATGGCAACACGATATGTGTTATCCCATAGAGTAGCCATCATTTTTAGTTTCATATTCATAATTTCCATAGTATCGCTCCTTTGTTATACTTATAATGATACTGAAATTATAAATTCTTGTATAGGTGCATTATGAAATCACAAATTATATTGTGTTCCGGTGGGGCACGTAGTGGAAAAAGTGAATTTGCTGAACGTTTAGCACTGGCTACAAAAGGTTCAAAAGCTTATGTAGCTACGAGCCAAGCTTTTGATGAGGAAATGGTGGATCGCATCAAAAAACATCAAGAGCGCCGTGGAGAAATATGGAATAATTTTGAAGTACCTTTACATTTAGCTGATGAATGGGAAAATATCAGTAAATCAGCCGATGTAATTCTTATAGATTGTTTAACAATGTTTACTACCAACCACATGATGGCCCATGGCTCCATTTGTGGACAAGAAGATGCCAATCGGTTAGAACAGACAATACTGTCAGAGCTAAACCTTTTATTAGACTCGATACAATCATGTGAAGGTAAAACTGTTATATTTGTGACCAATGAAATTGGTTTAGGTATCGTGCCGGATAATAAACTGGCTAGATATTTTAGAGATATTGCTGGTCGAGTAAATCGAGCAGTAGCTTCTGTTGCAGATAAACTCTATTTAACAATCAGTGGTGTTACCATTGAATTGAAATCACAGGAGGTTCATATAAATGGCTAAAAAAATAATGTTTCAAGGGACGAGCTCTAATGTAGGTAAAAGTATTCTTTGTACTGCATTATGCCGTATCTTTTATAGAAAAGGTTTTAAGACGGTTCCTTTTAAAGCACAAAATATGGCCCTCAATTCTTATGTGACAAAATGGGGCGATGAAATTGGTCGTGCTCAAGTAGCTCAAGCCGAAGCTGCTGGCATTGATCCAATAGTTCAAATGAATCCTGTTTTATTAAAACCTACAGGTAATCAATCGTCTCAAGTTGTATTGATGGGAAAACCTGTTGGTGTATATAGTGCTAAAGAATATCATACTAAATATTCTCTAACCGCTCTAGATAAGGTTAAAGAATCTATCGATTTTTTAGACTCAAATTTTGATATGATGGTTATCGAAGGTGCTGGTAGCCCTGCAGAAGTTAACTTAAAAGCAAATGACATTGTAAATATGCGTATTGCTAAGATGACTCAAGCCCCAGTATATCTTATTGCAGATATAGACCGTGGTGGTGCTATTGCATCTATCGTTGGTACTTTAGAACTATTAGAACCAGAAGAACGCGATCTTATCAAAGGTATCGTTATCAATAAATTCCGTGGTGATATCAAACTATTAGAACCAGCTCTTACATTCATTGAAGAAAAAACGGGTAAAAAAGTGGTAGGTGTTATTCCTGCCATTGAAAACCTTGATATTGATGAAGAAGATTCCGTTGCATTAGAGAACAAACGCAATAGTGGGCCTAAAGATATTCAAGTCGTAGTTATGCAAACACCTAAAATCTCAAATTTTACAGACTTTGATGCACTTAACTATGAGCCAGATGTATCAGTCCGTTTTGTAGGCCCTGGAGATGTTATTGGAAAGCCAGATTTAATTATTTTACCAGGTTCTAAAAATACATTGTCTGACTTGACGTATTTACGTGATACGGGCTTTGCTGATGAAATAAAAAAATTAGCTGTCCAAGGTATACCTGTTATCGGTATTTGTGGCGGTAACCAAATGTTAGGTAAAACTATTTATGATCCGCATCATATGGAAGGTGATATTGAGGAAATCGAAGGACTTGGCCTTGTTGAATCCTCCACGATAATGAAGGATCAAAAAACTACCCATCAAGTACAATTTAATGTGTCTAATTTGCAGTTCTTAAATGGTACTTTCACAGGTGAAAATTTAGTAGGCTATGAAATTCATATGGGTGATACTACACCACTAGCAGATACGGTGTCTCGTTGCTTTACAATTACAAGTCGCAGTGAAGAGGCTGTAAATGTTATTGATGGTTTTATTGATGGCAATCATCAAGTAATGGGTACATATATTCACGGTGTATTTGATAATGACGAGTTTAGACGTTTTATTATCAATCAATTACGTGAACGTAAGGGATTACAACCATTAGATGTAGTATTCCATTATTTTGACCATAAAAATGCGGCATATAATCGCTTAGCTGATATTGTGGAGGAACATTTAGATATGGATTATATTATGTCTACCTTGGGATAGTAGAGGAGATATATGGAACATTTAGCAATTTTTCACTGGTTTTCAAAGTATAGCTTTGTGTGCATACCAGTTTTAGCATTTTTATTAGATTTAATTATTGGGGATCCAAATAGTAAATATCATCCTGTCGCCGTTATTGGACGTATAATATCTTTTTTTGAAGCCGTCCTTTATAAGGACACTGATAATGATACGAAGAAATTGTGGTACGGTGGTATTGCAGTAGGTTTAATTCTTATATCGGTATATATAATAGTATCTTTATTATTATGGCTAGGTGGAGTAATACATGAATGGGTATACTATGCTCTCGAAGTAGTGATTCTCTACATAGCTATTTCTCCACGTTCATTGGCTGGCGCAGGTTTTACAATTAGTCAGTTAATAAAGCAAGGTAATATTGTAGCTGCTCGTAAACGTTTATCATGGATTGTGGGACGTGATACTGAAGACCTAGATGAAAGTGAAATTACTCGAGCTACAGTAGAAACAATTGCGGAAAATACTGTAGATGGTATCATTGCACCATTATTCTTTTTTTTAATCGGTGGCCCTGTGGGGGCTATTCTTTATAGAACTGCTAATACTATGGATTCGATGCTAGGCTATAAGAATCAAAAGTACTTGTACTTTGGTCGCGTAGCTGCACGTCTTGATGACATATTAAATTGGATTCCTGCAAGACTTACATTTATATTATTTGTAATTTCTGCATTCTTTTTATGCTTTGATGCTAAAAAGGCAATACAAATCGGTTTACGTGATGCAAAAAAACATCCTAGCCCTAATGGAGGGTATGCAGAAGCACCTGTAGCAGGTGCCTTACATATTCGTTTAGGAGGTTATAATCAGTATTTCAAAAAAATGACCTTCCGTGAATATATGGGTGATCCTATTGAAAAGCTAAACCGTAACCATATTACTCGAACAATTTATATGATGTATGTTACGACTATACTAATGGTCATCATTAGTACAGTCATTACCTATGGGATGAATGTATAATGACACCTTTTTTTATAGCACTACAATTTTTAACGCGTTTAAAACTTGTAAATCAAACTGAATGGTCTGTAGAGGACTTTGGTAAATCTGTAGTAGCCTTTCCTTATGTGGGCCTTATTATTGGCCTCATATTAGCTATATTGTATGGCGTATTATCGCCATTTATTCCGATTATGCCATTGATGTTAATTATTGTTGTGGCTGAGTTTTTAATAACTGGTGGTCTTCATGCTGATGGTTTGATGGATACTAGTGATGGTTTGTTTTCCGGACGTGAAAGAGAACGTAAACTAGAGATCATGAAAGACAGCCGTATAGGCTCCTTTGGGGTGGTTGCTTTTGTATTTGTTACACTTTTAAAATGGCAACTATTAGCTGCAATTCCTACTGCTGAATTTATTCCTATGGCACTTATTATGGTGCCTTTAATGAGCCGTTGGTCTATGGTTTTTAGTATTCGATCCTATCCATATGCTAGAGAACAGGGGATGGGCGCTGCTTTTGCCAATTTTGCACCTAAACATGTTATTACTTACAATACAATATCTACGTTTTTTATGCCTATCGTATTACTATTAATCGGTTTAGTATTGTATTCACTTTTATATGGTGCATATGCAATCTTTGCAGTACCTGATGTAGGTTATATAGTAGGATTAGGAATCTTAGTATATGCTACGATAGGTGTTTTCCAAATCAATATTATAAGTATGATAATTGCTTATATTATCAACCGATTACTGAACCGTTATATTGTAAAAGAGCTGGGCGGTACTACTGGTGATACATATGGGTTTGTTGTAGAGGTAACTGAAGTATTATTGATTTTGGTATACGTCATTATTCTATCCATATTATCTGCTACAGTAGTTGCAAATCCAACTATGTTCTAATTGGATCATAATTTTGTCTAGCTATTAACCAGTATGAGTTATTTAATACTTCATTTAGTTTAATGTGAAAGGAGTTTAATGTGACCTATTATGTAAGAGCCCCAGGTACATGTGGGGAATTTCTACAAGGTTCTATTGATGGACAATCATTTTTAGTTACTTGTCCTATTAATCGATACTCCTACGCATTAAGTAATGTAATACATCCTTTTTCTAAAACCTATTGTGCACTTCAACCTAAGTCAGCTCAAGCTAGAAAGCTAGTCGAACAATTAGTTTATTCTAAAAAAAATACTAGTATATGTCCTCCTGTATATGTTCGTTCTGATATTATACAGGGGAAGGGCATGGCATCTAGCTCAGCTGATATTTCTGTAACGGCCATGGCTACCGCTTTAGCAATGGATTATAATTTGTCTTTAAAAGAGCTAGAGCAAATCTGTTTGTCTGTAGAGCCTACGGATGCCTCATTTTATCAAGGTGTTACTCAGTTTGATTATATTAAGGGGAACATATCTCAACCGCTAGGTATGTGTCCGCCTTTAAAAATACTTGTCTTTGATGAAGGCGGTAGCATTGATACGGTTAGCTTTAACAAGCAAGTAGATTTACATAATAAGATTTTAGAAAAAGAACCGATAATACAGGAGTCCCTAGATTTATTTAAACAAGGCCTTGCTACGCATGATATAAAGCTCATAGGCCAAGCCGCTACATTAAGTGCCTTTGGCAATCAGCGTATTTTATATAAACCTAATTTATATGACTTTCACGATATAGGTAATTCTTATAATAGTGTGGGAACAATCATCGCTCATAGTGGAACTATTATGGGACTATTATTCCCCGTTGATTATGGTCGTATTGATGATTGTAAGAATGAAATTACACGCAAGTTGCCACAATTATCCTATGTAGATACAGTTGAAACTACGAATGAAGGATTAACTTATATCAAACGATAAAGTATTTCATAGAAAGAGGATAGTATGTCTAAAATACACGGAGGCAATATTTTTCAGTTTGCCCATGAACAACGAATTGAGCCATATGAGGTTATTGATTTTAGTGCTAATATCAATCCACTAGGTCCTAGCCAACTTGGATTTTCTGCATTAGAATCTCAATTACAATATATATCACATTATCCAGATGCTACAAATGATGATATATTAAATGCAATTGCTGATATCTATGGTATGAATAAAGATCAAATTGTAGTTGGCAATGGAGCGGCAGAACTATTATATGCAATTTGTCGGTTACCTGGCTATACGGGCGCTTTTGTTCCCGCACCAGGTTTTTCTGAATATAAAACAGCTTTAGAAGCAAGTAGAATACCGGTACGCGATATATATTATCGACCACGGGAAGATGAACATGGAAAACCTTATTTTGAGGTTCCTTATTTAGCATTAGAAACTTTTGCAGCTGAATTAAAGGGACAAGATGGTCGGATTATCGTATTTTTAGCGAATCCAAATAATCCAGATGGCACATTACTCGATAAAAATCATATTCGTACGGTAGCAAGTATGTTAAAAGATGCTAATAGCTTACTGGTTATTGACGAGTCCTTTATCGACTTTGTTGGAAACGATACATTACAAGATAATGAATACTCCATGCGCTCCTTAGTCAATGAATTTGATAATATTATTGTAGTTCATTCTTTTACAAAATTTTATGCAGTGCCAGGTCTACGAATCGGCGCTGCTTTCAGCGATCCTCTTATTATTGAACAAATAAATAGTTTTATTCCTACATGGTCTGTTAACACATTAGCTCAAGCCTATACAGAGGCTGCTTTGAATGATGTGGAGTATGTGAAAAGAACAAAACAGGAATTACGTGAAGAGCAAGGTTTTGTGTATAGCTCATTAGATGCTATACCAAGCATTACCGTATATCCGCCTTCAGCTAATTTTATTTTGTTCCACATTGATCAAGAAGGAATAACAGCGGAGTCGATTAATGAAGCGCTTAAGAAACATAATATGATTATTCGCAACTGTGATTCTTATATGGGGTTAAATAATCAGTGGGTTCGCGTTGCAATTAAAGATCATGATACTAATGTTAGGTTAGTAGAGAAACTAACAGATATTTTGAAAGTATAGGAAGACTATGAAGACATTGTATATTGTGCGCCATGGTGAAACCGATTGGAACAAAATAGGAAAATACCAAGGCATCACAGATGTTCCACTTAATGAAAATGGTTTAAATCAAGCAAAGGCATGTGGTCAGGCTCTTAAAGATGTTAAGTTTGATCGCATATTATCTAGTGATTTGAGTCGTGCTTTAGTTACAGCTGAAGTCATTCGCGGTGAACGTACTACTCCTATAACAGTAGATAAACGCTTACGAGAACTTAATTTTGGTGATTGGGAAGCTATGTTGTTTTCAGATATCGAAGATCGTTGGCCTGGTTTGATTGATGAAATGTATTTGCGACCACATTTAGTTAAGGTTCCTAATGGTGAAAGTTTTAAGAATTTACAAGACCGTGCGTGGGCAGGTCTAGAGGAATTTATCAATGTTAATAATGAGGAGGAAACACTTCTCATTGCTTGTCACGGTGGAACTATACGAACTTTATTGTGTAAATTATTAGATATTTCCATTAGTCATTGTTGGAATTTTAGTCAAGGTAATACAGCAATTAATCGTATTTTCTACAATGGCATGGGAGAATTTGATCATAATATTTTAAATTTGCTCAATGATACAGCGCATGTAGATGTATTACAAGGTCATGCATAATGCGACTAGATAAATTATTAGCTAATAAAGCCTATGGTAGTCGAAAAGAAGTTCATCAAATCATAAAGGATAGAAGGGTTACCATCAATGGTAGTATAACAACGAAAAAAGAAACTCACATTGATATTGATGTTGATGTAGTTGCTGTTGACGATAATATTGTTAGTACTACTCAACTATATTATGTAAAATTTCATAAGCCAAAGGGCTATGTGACAGCGGTAGAAGATTCTAGTCACCCCGTTGTTATGGATTTACTCCCTCCAGAATTCATAAAAATGGGAGTAGTTCCCGTAGGCAGATTAGACAAGGATACAGAAGGACTTTTATTATTGACTAATGATGGTGTGTGGGGACATTCTATCATCAATGGTAATAAACATGTGCCTAAGGTCTATTACGTGGAATTTGATGGAGAACTATCTAATGAAGGTATACAACGTATTAAAGAGGGGATTCTTCTTGGAGATGGTACGCAATGTAAACCTGCAGAAATCGAATCTGTATCTTTACACTCAGCACATATAACGATTGAAGAAGGCAAGTATCATCAAGTTAAGCGCATGATTGGTGCTGCAGGTGGTACAGTAACGTATTTGAAACGTCTTACGATAGGTCATGTTGATTTAACTGGCATTGAAGAGGTTGGTTCTGTAATGGACTTGACCGTTGAACAGATAGAAGGCTTTAAAAAATAGCATAAAATTCTATTCAATATAGGCATTTTATGGTAAGATTAATTGTACTTTATAGACTAGGAGCAAGATTATGAATGGATTAAATCTGCTACAACAGTATATTAAAGAGCAAGAATTAACAGGCGTCATTTTGATAAGCCCTATAAATTTACATTATTTTGCAGGTTTTACTGGTACAACAGGCTTTGCTATTATTACACAAGATAAAGCCTTTATGATTACTGATTTCAGATATACTGAGCAAGCTACAAAACAATGTGAAGGATATACAGTCATTCAATATGAATCCTCTGTTATGGATACTCTTGTAGATATATTCAATGAGCATCATATTCACGAAGGTTTATTCGGTATTGAAGGCAAGCAAATGCCGGTAGATACGTATGAAACCTTATGTGATACATTAGATGAACGCTTTAATTTTACATCTATCAATTTTGCTAAACTACGAGCAGTTAAGCGAGAAGATGAATTAGAGTTATTACGTATAGCCGCTAAAATTGGTGATGATTCCTTTGCTGCATTGCTACCACAACTTAAGGTGGGGATGACAGAAAATGAAGTTCGCATCATTTTAGAAACGGAAATGTTGAAACGTGGCTCTGAGGAACCTTCCTTTGCCACAATAATTGCTTCTGGGAAACGCTCTAGTATGCCTCATGGTGTAGCTAGTGACAAGGTTATCGAAGCAGGCGATTTTGTAACTATAGATTTTGGTTCTGTTTACAAAGGTTATCATTCTGATATGACGAGAACTATTGTAATGGGTCCTGCATCAGAATTACAAAAAAAGCTGTATAGTATAGTTTTAGAAGCACAAAAACGCGGCGTTGCAGCTGTTCGAGCTGGTATTACTGGTAAAGAATTAGATGCAATTTGTCGTGATTATATTAAAGAACATGGATATACCAAGGAATTTAATCATGGCACTGGTCATGGATTAGGTCTTGAAATTCACGAAGAACCAGTAGCTAATACTAAATCTGATACGGTATTTACAGAAAATATGATCATTACGGTAGAGCCTGGTATTTATATTACCGGTACTATCGGATTGAGAATAGAGGATAGTGTCATCGTCAAATCTGACGGCTATGAGGTGTTGACACACAGTCCAAAAGAGTTAATTGAACTAAGTATTTAGAAGGAGAAAAGTTAGATGATTTCCAGTAATGATTTTCGCCCAGGTGTGACCGTTGAAATTGACGGTAATGTATGGCAAGTAGTTGATTTCCAACACGTTAAACCAGGTAAAGGTGCTGCATTCGTACGTACTAAAATGAAAAACTTGCAAACTGGTTCCGTAGTAGAGCGTACATTCAATGCAGGTGAAAAAGTGCCAAAAGCACATGTTGATCGTCGTCGTATGCAATACTTATACGAATCTGATGGCTCTTATACATTCATGGATAACGAAACTTACGACCAAGTTGAACTTACCCTTGAACAATTAGGTGATGCTAAAAACTTCCTTCTTGAAAATATGGAAGTATCCATCATGTTCTT
>NZ_CAUVFT010000032.1:0-21718 GCF_963551295.1 uncultured Veillonella sp. | reverse complement strand
TTATCTTTCATTTCAACTTCTGTAGCAGCACCTACTTCGATAACTGCAACACCACCGGACAATTTAGCTAGACGTTCTTGTAATTTTTCACGGTCGAAATCAGAAGTAGTTTCTTCAACTTGTGCACGGATTTGGTTAATGCGTTTAGCAATTACATCTTTATCACCTGCGCCATCAATGATTGTAGTTTCATCTTTAGTGATGCGAACTTGACGAGCTGTACCAAGATCTTCAAGTTCTACAGAATCAAGCTTACGACCCATATCTTCAGTAATAACAGTACCGCCTGTTAAGATAGCGATATCTTCAAGCATAGCTTTACGACGATCACCAAAGCCAGGAGCTTTAACAGCTACAGCTTTGAATGTACCACGCAAACGGTTTACTACTAATGTAGCCAACGCTTCCCCTTCTACATCTTCAGCGATAATAAGAAGTTCTTTGCCTACTTTTACTACTTTTTCAAGTGTTGGCAACATATCTGCGATAGCACTAATTTTACGATCAGTAATCAAGATATATGGGTTATCCATAACAGCTTCCATACGATCAGGATCAGTTACCATGTAAGGGGAAATGTAACCACGATCAAATTGCATACCTTCTACTACATTTAATGCAGTTTGCAAGCCTTTGGATTCTTCAACAGTAATAACACCGTCATTACCAACCTTTTCCATAGCTTCAGCAATCAAACCACCGATTTCTTCGTCAGCAGCGGATACACTTGCAACTTGAGCAATTTCAGCTTTACCAGAAACTTTAATAGAGCGTTTTTTAATTTCTTCAACTAAAGTTTTTACTGCTGTTTCAATACCTTTTTTCAAAATCATTGGGTTAGCACCAGCTGCTACATTGCGCATACCTTCTTGAATCATAGCTTGTGCCAATACTGTGGCAGTAGTAGTACCATCACCTGCTACATCATTAGTTTTAGTAGCAACTTCTTTTACCAACTGAGCACCCATGTTTTCAAATGGATCTGGAAGTTCGATATCGCGAGCAATAGTTACACCATCATTTGTAATTGTTGGGGAGCCGAATTTTTTATCCAATACAACATTACGACCTTTTGGACCCAATGTAACCTTAACAGCATTTGCTAATTGATCAACGCCACGACCTAAAGCGCGACGAGCTTCTTCATTAAACAAGATTTCTTTTGCCATATGTATTACCTCCTAGATAGTAACACTATCCAATGTAACGAAATATATGTACCCTTAGGCAATATAGAATGTATCATCAGTTTTTATAGTCATGTAGACTATAAATTAGCGATTATAATACTGCTAAAATATCGCGTTCGCTAATAATCAAATGAGTAGCACCATCAATTTCTAATTCGCTACCAGCATATTTTGCGAACATAACAGTGTCGCCAACTTTAACTTCTGGAGCTACACGTTGACCATTGTCATATACTTTACCAGCACCTACAGCTACAACTACACCTTCTTGAGGTTTTTCTTTTGCTGTATCAGGAAGGAAGATACCACTTTTAGTTTTTTCTTCTTTTGCTTCTAGACGGATAAGAACGCGGTCAGCTAATGGTTTTAACATATAATGTCACTCCTTTTTACTAGTTAATCTCCATAATTTATTAGCACTCTAGCTCATCGAGTGCTAATTACAAGTATTATTATAACCGAAGTTAAAATAATTGCAAGTACTAATTTTGATTTTTTGACTTTTTAGATATTATTTGACTTATTAGACTGTTTAATAATGAGATTACATGTTTCTATAATAGATATTTGTTTATTCATACTTAAGGTGCGAATGCGATTATACGCTTCCGCTTCAGATATAGAATATAGTTCCATTAATATACCAGTTCCCATTTGAATGATTTTACGATCTTCTAATGACTGTTCTAGCTCAGCCATCTTTTCGCGCAACTGAGCATCACTTTTATAGCGACCTAAAGCCATCTCTAAGGAAGGAACTAACTGTTCCTCCCGTACTGGTTTAATTAAATAGCCATATACACCAGAATCTCGAGCCTTATCGATTAAATCTTGCTGGCTATAACTTGTTAATAATACTACAGGTGCTTCATGGTGAAAGCCAATTTGACGTGCCGCCTCAATACCATCTAATTCTGGCATTTTAACATCCATCAATATAATATCTGGCTTATGTTTTTTACAAAGTTCTAAAGCTTCAACACCATTTGTACCTTCTGCAACGACTTCATGACCACAAGACTCAATAATATCTCGTAAATCCATACGTATTAGAGATTCATCATCCACGATTAAAACGCGCATTTATGCCTCCTTCTTCATATGTATCGTCACCAATACACCTGTACCAGTATTTTCTATGGATAAACTACCCTTCAATTCGTGGGTAACTAAATTATTAATAATAGTTAGACCTAAACGTTTATTAGATGTGAAAGAAAAATTGCTAGGCAATCCTTTACCATTATCCGAAAAAGCTAGTTCGATACTCCCGTTTATATCCGTTGCAGTCAGATGAATTTGACCATTTCTACCATCTAAACCATGTTCTAAACTATTACTAATCAATTCATTGATTATGAGGGATACATAACTTGCCATATGAGAGGAGATTAATATGTCTTCGCCACTATAAGAAAAAGTAACCTCTTGGTCTTGTCGCACCATACTCATACGCAACAATCGACATAATTCATCGTAGATCGATCGTATACCAATATAGTCCTCATCGTAATGGGACACTATATCGTGAACAAGAGCCATACTTTCAATACGGTTAATCCCTTCTTGCAGTGCTTGCTTCACTTCTGGCAAACTGGAGCGTCTCGCTTCCATCCGCAATAAACCTGCTACAGTTTGTAAGTTGTTTTTTACACGGTGATGAATCTCTTTAATAATGGAGTTTTTTACTAATAATTCTTGTTGCTGTTTACTTTCACGCGTACAATCATGAAGCACCAAGAAGCAACGCGTTTCATTACGCCCCATAGCAATAGGAATCATATGCTGACGAATTACCATATCTTGATAGATTTCTTCATTTGTAAGTATACTTCTATCTAATAATACTTGTTGTATAGCGGACATCTTTAAGGTACTGCTAAGAATTGATGAACCTACCAAGCGACGATCAAAGCCTAATACATCTACTAACTTCATAGCTGCATCGTTAGCATACAGTATTTTATAAGTGTCATCAAAAATAATTAAACCATCAAAATAGGACATTGGTTCGTAAGACAGTATTTGTTCATCTGTAGCTGTCAGCATAAGACGTTGCATCGTATCAGACAGAACATATTCTTGCTCGTATTGTTCTATCTTAATAGATGATGACAATGTAAAAGATATTCCCCCAATAATACGCCCTCCATTGTCTACAATAGGAAAGACATGTTGCCGCTGCTTATCATCTAACCCGATAAGTGGTTGGCCATCTTTCATCATAGCATGCCACGTATGACTGCCTTTTAATTGACGTGTAATAATCCCATGATCACTGCGTTCTATGTATAGCATATCTGCACATTGTTGTGGTCTCTCACTTTGTCCTGTCTCTAATAGAGGTGTAAAAATCTGTATCCTTTGACGGGTTAAAGACTCGCCAAAGGATATAAGTTTACTAATATGCTCAAGTAATGAGGTTTGTAATGGTCCTAATGGTGTTCTATTTAAAATATCTTGACCAATATCCACAATTAATCCTCTTTCCAAGATACGTAACCAATTTCAACACTGGGCTTAGCATTTAGTGTTAAATCGGCAAATTTTCCAGCTTGTGCCATATAATAGGCTCGACAACCGATCATGGCCGCATTGTCAGTAGACAAAATTTTATGCGGTTTGTAATAAGTAAAACCTTCTTTTTCGCACATAGCTTCTAACGCTTTTTGTAAGCCTTTATTAGCTGATACACCGCCAGCGATGGTAATGCGACTTTCACCTAATGTATGTGCGGCATCTCTCGTCTTTTCTACTAACACATCAACAATGGCCTTTTGGAACGATGCGGCCACATCAGCTTGATTGATAGACTCATTCTTTTGTTGCTTACTATTTAAATAGTTCAGAACAGCGGATTTTAATCCACTAAAGCTAAATTCAAAATTACCAGGTTCACTTAAAGCCTTTGGAAATTCAATAGCCTCTGGATTCCCTTCGGTAGCAAGCGCATCAATATGAGGTCCACCTGGATAAGGGAATCCCATAACCCGTGCAATCTTATCAAAAGCCTCTCCAGCTGCGTCGTCACGTGTCTGTCCAAGAATATCAAATTCTTCATAGCCTTTTACATGAACTAGCATTGTATGTCCGCCAGATACAACAAGACTCAGAAATGGTGGTTCTAATTCAGGATTTGCTAAAAAATTAGCAAAAATATGACCTTCCATGTGGTGGACTGGCACCAAGGGAATACCTGTAGCAAAAGATAAACCTTTTGCAGCAGCTACACCAACTAATAAGGCCCCTACAAGACCGGGACCATACGTTACACCAATATGATTGATATCTTGTAAAGTCACATTTGCATCACGTAATGCTTGATCTATAACGGGTATTACTTGTTCTATGTGATGACGTGATGCAATTTCAGGTACAACGCCACCAAATTTTCTATGTATTGGCACTTGGCTTGAAATAACATTAGACAAAACAGTACGACCGTCCTTAAGGACAGAAGCAGAGGTTTCGTCACAGCTACTTTCCAAGGCTAATGTGTATATACTCATTCTATTTCCTCTGAAACGAGAGACATAATATAAGCATCTTCCGTAGGCTCTGAATAATAATCTTTACGAATTCCTTTTACAGAAAATCCTAAATTTCTATACATAGCCAATGCTGCAAGATTAGATATGCGCACCTCTAAGAAAATTTCTTTCATACCTCTCGTAAGACATTCATCTATTAATTGTTTTGTAAGTTCTGATCCGTATCCCTTACCTCGTGCGGAAGGAATAATGGCGATATTCGTAATTTGACCTTCATCGTATACGAGCCAAACACCTGCGTATCCAACAATTTGGTTCTCCTCACAAATTACCATATATAATTTATTTGATTCCCCTTCTAACTCAGCAAAAACAGATTCTAAACTCCAAGGAACAGAAAAAGACTTCTGTTCAATAGCATAAATAGCTTGAGCATCATCTATGGTAGCTAAACGAATCTCCATTATTCTGCTCCTGCTGCCTCAGTAACTACAACTGTAGGATTTTGGTTCAACATTTCAGGATTATTTTTATGGCGTTCTTCCCATAACACTTCTGCTTCTGAGCGTCGAATATAATAAGGAACCATATCCATAGGGTCAGAACTCTCTTCAGAGACTACCAATCTACGGCCAGCCAGTAATAGAGAACTAGCTTTTGGAACACGTTGCGATATATCTAAAATCGTTAAATGTGTATCACTTTCATCGAGTAGCTTCTCTATTCGCTTGACGCCATCCCCAAGAAATACTACATGTTCTTCAGATGCTCGGAGTCGATCTAATAAATCATTAGCAGCAATGACAAAAGGCTCCTCTTTGCAGACTAATTCATTACCATCATATTTGTAGATACTTGCATAGACATGTTTTTTTTGAGCATCAATAACGGTACAAATCGTGCGGTCCGTATAAACTACATTACGAGCTAAACTGTCCATGGTCATTACGCCATATAAAGGAATTTGTAAGGCATAAGCCATAGCTTTAGCTGTCCCCATACCGATCCGTAAACCAGTAAAAGAACCAGGCCCAATGCTGACCATAATACCTTTTAATTCACTTTTTTCAACTTGAGAGGCTCGTAATAGCATATCAATATGAGGTACCAACTGCTCAGAATGAGTCAATCCAGCTTGAATGGTCAATTCCCCAATTAGGCAACTTTCATCCATTAAAGCCACACTCGACACGAGTGAGCTCGTCTCAATTCCCAACCACATATGGGCCTCCTATTTCTACTAAATCATCCGCTGTAAGGTAATCACTAGCTAATGTAATGGAACGGCTTGTATCGTCAATGCGCGTTAAATAAATCCATAACGTTTCATCAGGTAATTCATGAGGGAATTTATCGGCCCATTCTACAATGGATACGCATTCTTCCGTATATTCATAGAAGCCAATATTTTCCAGTTCACTAACATCTTCCAAGCGATATACGTCAAAATGATATAAATGAGTTCGATTCACATCATAGGTATTCATGATAGCAAAAGTGGGACTTGTAATTTCTTCAGTAACTCCAAAGCCCTTTGCAATACCTTGCGACAAATGTGTTTTCCCTGTCCCCAAGTCACCAATTAAGGCTATACAAAGAGAATCCCCATTATGTTTAATCCATTCGCCTAATAGTTGGCCAAATTGTTGTGTATCTTCTACTGTATGAGTCTCTAATTGGACCTGAACCTTATCCTTCATGAAAATGATTATATCCTTTCGCTTCTATGTCCTTAATCGTTTTATCGGATGTTACCATTTGAACCCGAGGAGGGCCAGATAAAACTTCTCCAATCAACGTAATGCCTGCTAACTTTTCTAATTCCGAAAGTAATGATTTTGGTGCTGTAAAGACTAACTGAAAGTCTTCACCACCATATAAAGCATAATCTACTGGATTAGTTTGTAAATGCTTAGCTAATGCGTAAGTCTCCTCATGTAGAGGAATTGCTTGTTCTTCGATTACAATGGATACATTACTAGCTGCAGCAATTTCATTCAATTCACTACCTAGTCCATCGCTAATGTCATTCATACTATGGATACCAAGCAGTCGCAATTTTTGCCCCAATTCAATCTGTGGTTCAGGACGTTGATGCCCCACTTTGGTCATATCATAGCCTACTAAATTATATGATAACGCACCTAAACCTGTAGCTGCATAGCCTACATAGTTTGTAAGACCAACAACGTCTCCTACTTTCGCACCACTTCGCATAACCGCAGTACCTTTAGGAACCTCTCCGATAATTGTTACAGTCCAAACCATGGGGCCTTTCGTACGTACCGTATCTCCACCCAATATATTGAGTTGATACCGCATACATTGATCTTTAATTCCCCTATAAATTTCATCAAGAATTGCTGTATCAATATGGTCTGGTACAGCAAGAGATAATACAATTTGTCTAGGAATGCCACCCATAGCCGCAACATCACTCAAATTAGCCGTCATAAGGCGATACCCTACATCATAGGGCTTCATATAGTGAAAGCTAAAATGAATACCTTCTACCATCGTGTCAGTGCTTATCAATTGCTCTGTATTTTGTTCAGTTTTATAAATAGCACAATCATCACCAATACCGTACACTACGGTATTAGGGTTGTAAATCGTGTTATTTTGAATTTGACGAATGAAATTAAATTCCCCAACATCTTTTAATTGCATCTGATCACCTAGTTTCCTATTATTACTTATTGTATTGTAACATATATAAAAGACAACAAAAATAGCAGATAGTTGATATATCAACTATCTGCTATAAATGTTCCTAAAAGAATTATTTTTTAATTAGATTCGTCATTCTCTTAACAGGTTCTTTAGTATCAAAGGAGCCTACAGTTGGAACCTTTTTACCATTATTGACGAATAGAACACCATTAATATTATCAAAGGATGTCAACGTATTTACAATGGCAGCCATTTGTAACTTAACAGTTAAATCTCCTCCATTACCCTTTATGAATGCATCATTTACTTCAACAGAAGCAATGCCATCTTTTACAGTAACAGATGTAATTTCAATATCCTTAGAGAACACTGGATATTTTTGTGCTCTATCGGCATTTAACATCGCTAAAAGAGCTGCTTTAGGCGTAACTTTATTCGCCTCTATCTCAACGGTAGTTTGTTTTACCCCAGAACCATCCTCTGTAGGAACAAAGAAGGCCATCTTAACTTTTTCTTGAGATACTTTACTTGTTTCTGCATCCTTATTGACTTTCGTCTCTTGCGCAGGTTCACTTTTACCTGTTGTAGGAGCTTGTTCATGTGTACAACCCACTACAAATGCCAGCATACCTACACAGAGAATCGATAGAACTTGTTTACGTAATTTCATCGATTAACCTCCAAAGTAATTAGCAATACCATTTGCAATGCGGTTAGCAAAGTCTTCTTGAGTTTGAGGAGATTGTAGCACACGTTCCTCATTAGGGTTAGAAATAAAACCAAGCTCTACAAGAATTGCAGGCATATTAGAATGTCTCAACACGTATAAGTTACCTTCTTGAATGCCACGATCACCATTGAAACCAGGTGTGTTAGCAATTTGAGATTGTACCTTTTGCGCTAATCGAGCATCGTTACCGGTTTTGCTATAGTAATATGTTGCAATACCACCAACGCTAGGATTATTAAATGCGTTGATATGAACGCTTACAAGAGCATCAGAATTGCTACGGTTAGCCACGTTAACACGAGCCCCCAATTCATCAACACCACTTGCATTAGGGCCATATACATCTACATCAGTAGTACGAGTCATAAGCACTTTAGCACCACGATTTTCTAAAGATTTTTTCAAATACATAGAAATCGGTAGTGTAATGTTTTTCTCTTGTACACCGTGAGGTCCAATAGCACCTGAATCACTACCACCATGTCCTGGGTCAATAGTAATTGTTTTACCAGATAAACCGCCACTAGTAGAGTATTTACCAGATTCTGTAGATACATTTTTTGCTGGATGCGCAGATTGAGATGGCTTTTTACCATAGTAAGCGGGCTTAGCTGCAACACCTTTTTTCTGAACATCAACAACGATACGATACGGTTTCTTATTAACCGTATCTTTTTTCAAGGAAAAAACCTTTACATCACTAGTATCAATAGATGAAGGTGTCTTGATTGTTACTTTAACATCTCTGCCATCTTGTGAAAGTTTGGCAGAGCTAGCAATAGCCGAGTCCATAGAAATGTTCTCTTTAGCCGTCTTTAGCTTTGTATTTTTTAAAGTAACAGTCGTAGTTTTCCCATCTTTGCTAATTGATGCAGACGCCTTTATAGGTGCCGATAAGTCCATAACAATACGAACATACGGTACAGGTGCATCTGTTCTAGTCACCCATCGAGCATCTTCTAAATTAGCTGCCTTTGCTTGCGTCAATAATAAAGGTATTGCCATCAAGACTGCAAGGCACATAAAAAATAGTTTACGCAATACATTCACTCCAATCTAACTGACATACATAGTGTCCAAACCATAGAGATGAGTCGATGATATTTTTATCTATCAAAATCTCATCGTTCCAATCTATCCATAAACTAATGTTAGATTATAAATAGATTATTTCATACAAACATGAAGATTAGTATGCCGATTACACATATTACTATATAAAGACCTTATTCAGAATACACAAAAAACAGTTTCATAAAATTATTTTTTGTATAAGTAATCAAAACTAACGTTCAGTTGTAATTTGCCATTCATTCCCATCCGTACTAATATGAATACGACCCATCGTATCTGTACGGTAAATAGCAATATTATTTTCCTGTAAACGACGTAATGTCACATCGTGAGGATGACCATACTTATTATACATGCCATTTGAAATTAATGCACTTTCAGGCTTAATAGATTTCAAAAAATCTTCAGAGCTACTTGTACGAGAACCGTGATGACCTACCTTAAGAATACGAGAAAACAATCTAGAATTCTGCTCTTTTATAAGTTTTTTCTCTTCTTGTAATTCAGCATCACCCGTAAAGAGCATAGAAAATTTACCGAAGATTAATTTACCTACAATAGAATTATTATTAAGATCTGTCTCTCCTTTTTTATCAGTCAAAGGTTCAACCCAAGGAGCATATACTACAAAGACAGCACCATGTCCAAAATCAACTACATCTCCACTTCTCAAAGTAGTTCGTTGAATTTTATTTTTCTCAATCCATTTTTCATAGGTTTTGTACATATTATTATCAACAGCAATACCATCATCATATACATGTTCAATAGGCATAGCCTTTGCAATAGCATAAAAACCACCCATATGATCAGCATGAGGATGCGTGATAATAATATTTTTTAACTTTGTTACACCCATAGTTTTAAGTTGAGCTACAATATTTTCACGATGTTCTATGTCACCAGTATCGATCATGCTATACTCATCGCCTACCTTAAGTAATATAGCATCCCCCTGACCAATATCTAGCATATATACATCTAGCTTACCTTCAGGGACAGTCGTTTTAGTATCGATAGAGTAAGCCCCATTAGCATTAGTAGTTACTTGATTTGCTGCGTTTGCTACATCATTATTTGTGCATCCTGCAATGGCGAAGATAGGAATACATAATACTAGCAAGAAAGCTATAAAGCGTTGTATTATATTTGTCATTCATAATCTCCCAATAATTCACTAATAACACAGCCTAAAGAAGCACTGACATCACTCGGAGTATAACCCCAACTCTTTGTTTCATTCAGAATATCTGCACTACGACTATGTACATATACACCTAGAACAGCACTATCTTGTAGTGAATAACCCTGACTTATAAAACCAGCAATTACACCAGTCAGCACATCGCCCATACCGCCAGTCCCCATGCCCGCATTACCGATAGTATTTACATACACTGTTCCATCAGGTAATGCCACAATTGAAGGAATTCCTTTTAGTACAAGAATAACTTGATGAGCCTTAGAAAATTCTCTAGCCAACGTAATATAATGACGCTCAATCCATTTAATAGGTAAATCAATAAGTCTACTAAATTCACCTAAATGAGGTGTCATGACACAATATGGAAGTTCTCTTTCTACTGCATATGCAGACTCAATATCACCATCTCGCAAAATATCTTTATCAATACAACCAACATGTCCCAATGCATACAAAGCATCAGCATCTAGTACTAATGCTCCTTCGTAAGCATCTAAAATATGATCTACTAAATCACAATTTTCATGGATGCGACCTAACCCTGGTCCCATAGCAACAACTTGGCGACAATCAAAAAGTTCTTTATTATTCTCTGTAGAAGTAACCATCACCTCAGGTATGACACGACTTTGTACAACCTGCTTGATTATTTGGGGCACGGCCAATGTTACCTTACCAGCACCGCTATGAACTGCAGCTTCAGCAGCTAAAATAGGGGCGCCTATCATATCATTTGATCCACCAATAATTAAGGCATTCCCATTAACGCCTTTATGTGCTATTGGAATGCGGTAGTTGATAATCTTTTCGGCTAAATCAGAATCGATGGTTATAGTTTTAGCCTGCTCGCCAAGAACTTGTTGCCAAGGAGCTCCCAATGGGGCGACCACAGCAATCCCACCTACAGCCTTTCCAGGATATAATAATAAACCTTGCTTAATAGCTCCAAAAGTAACAGTATAATCATAGGTCAATGTGCCTTCCGCTATTTGACCAGTAGTAGCATCTAAGCCAGCAGGTACATCAATAGCCCACAAATCAAAATTATACTGACTACGCATAGTATCAATATCATGCAATATATCGATAGTCAAGTCTCTTAACCTTCCAGTTAAGCCTGTTCCCATGATACCTTCCACCGCGATGGCTACATTGGACCAATCATTGAATTCATCATACATATCGATGATACAGCCCATAGATTCGCAACGCTCAAGTTGCATTGCAAAAAGCTCACTACACTTGTTTGTATCTCCTACTAGTGCAATTTGTACTGATACACCTTGCTCCATCAAATGACGAGCCGCTACAAGACCATCTGCCCCATTATTACCCGTACCACATATGAATAAAACAAAACTATTTATGGAACGACCATTATTCAGGGAAAACAAATCGTATTCTCCCCATAAAGCATCTACGATACCACGTCCAGCATTTTCCATGAGGATTTCTAAAGAAACTCCTAATTGCTTAGGAACCTCTTGATCTATAAATCGAGCATCTTCAGTTGTTAAAATATTCATCTTATGCTCCTTCAAGTATGACTGTACTCATTGCATAATCCTTGCAATGACTAATAGACACATGAATATCAGTATAGCCTGATGTTTCGTAAATATCTTTGAAAGTATCTTGTAAACGAATTAAAGGCCCCCCCCATTCGTTATGATAAATTTCTATATCTTGCCATGATCCATGTCTCATCCCTGTGCCTAAAGCTTTAATAAAAGCCTCTTTTGCAGCATATATACCTGCAAAGGATTCGTAACACCCTTTATTCCTACTTTTACAATATTCAATCTCATGAATCGTATAAATACGCTCTTTAAATGAACTTGATTTTTCTATAGCTTGACGGATACGATCAATCTCTATAATATCATTCCCTAATTTCATAATAGCTCCTAAAATACCCTAACACTATTATTATACACTCATAAAGGTGATAAAAACATAAGTAATATCTAGACATTTACCGAAAATGGTAAGCTAGACAAACTATAAATTTCAACTTTACCTTTACGATTAACCGCCATATACATTTGACCATTTCGACAATCCATGTCTTCTACTTCCATTCCAGAAGCATAAGGGCTAATATTTTTAACAACTCCCTCTTCATCGACATATACAAAGGTTGTCAAAGTTGTAAATAAAGTATTTCCATTAGATGCGTAAGCACCGTTATTATTTAAGTTTGTATGATTAGCATTAATTTTATAAGAACGAATACGATTAAAATTAGAGTCGTAATAATTAATTGTCCGTTCAGAGTTTGTTAAAGGCACAATTGATACATATTCATCGCGTACTTTATCATATGCAAAATTAAAAACTTTCTCTTTTAGTTTAATAGGCGCTTCAACAATCATGCTATCCGCTTCAATAGGAGTAAGGTTATATCCATCTACAACAGCATTTGTTGTATAGTAACGATTATTGACAGAATTATAAGTTAAGGTATTCATATGACCTAATAAACTTTTATGACTATACTCATATTTCGCAACAACAGTAAAGGTTTTAGGGTTAATTTCATAAATGATTTGCTTTGTATTATCAGAATTAATACAAGCTAAAACAAAAACGTCTTTTTTAGAATTATAACAAAATCCTTGACACTGATTTACAGATCCATCTAATGGTATTTCTGCCAAGCGAGATAATGGCAATGGCATCTGTACAGCGCTAACCTGTTGAGTAAGTTTAGGAATATCAAAGATATTTGTAATATAATCAATTACACCTTGATCCATACTGTCACCTCATAAAATTAATAATGTATATTATGGTATATAAATTCATAAATATAAAAATAGGCGGTAAGACAAAAGTCTTACCGCCTAATGTTGGTGCCGGAGGTGGGACTTGAACCCACACGGTGTTACCCGCTTGATTTTGAGTCAAGTGCGTCTGCCATTCCGCCACTCCGGCGTATCGGAACATTTGTTATTATACAGACATCCCTAAGCAATGTCAACATATTTTTTATATTTCATCTAAAATATTTTGAACCGTTTTCATATCTGTATCACATTGTTGTTTCCATGTAAGTGCGACACCTGTAATATAACCTTTACGGGCAAATTCTACATCGGTAGGAACACTTTCAGCACCATAGTCTAGCTCGCCAGCTAACCAATAATAATCCTGTCCTCTTGAATTGATGCGAGCTTCGATAATATTACTATAGGTTTGTAAGCCTTGGCTCACCATTTTAAAATGGTCCCAATCACATGCACCACGTAATGGGAAGTTCACATTTAGTAAACCGCTAAACTGGCCCGCCACATAAACTTTCTCAATCAATTCATGTATAAATGGATGCATCTCGTCTCCCCGTTCAACAGAATACCTCTCAACAGATAATGCTAAACCAGGAATACCATAGAAACAACTTTCCATAGCTGCCGAAACAGTGCCGGAATACAATACATCAGAGCCTAAATTAAACCCATGATTAATGCCAGAAATTACAAGATCTGGCATATCATCAGTCAATAAATAACTAAGACCGAACTTCATGCAATCGGACGGCGTTCCCGTTAGAGCATAAAGGCGAGGATTTTCATCCTCGCCATTGTAAGCATCTAGTTTCAATGGAACCTCGGTCGTCAATGCATGGGATTTAGCACTTTGCTCATTAGCAGGTGCTACAACGGTAATTCTATAATATTGACTTAAATACGATGCAAGATGACGTAAACCATCTGCTAAAATGCCATCGTCATTACACATTAAAATATGCATAGTCACTCCTATAGATTCTATTTTTCATTCTTATTCATATTGCCCATACGTGTTAATTTAACATCATCTAATCCCACGGCTCTCGTATGGACTGTATGAGACCATACCTTATTATGACGGCGGAACCAACCTAGGATATTTACTGGAATCCAAGAATATACGAATAATGGATATAGTAAATAATAGAACCAAATCTTTGGTGGTACCTTGATTTTCAATAATACGATTAACGGGAATAAGTATTGCCCCACACCTATAATTGTCCACACAGACATAGGCATAATTTGATACAAAATATTTGTATAGATTGGAGTATACGCATTGATGTAAGACAGTACCAAATATATAGTTGTTAACAACAAGAAATAAGGTTGACTCACTTGGAAGATACCATCCAAAATCATGATATTCCCTGTTTTGATACCAATAGCAAATAATTTAGGAATATATCGACCCGCACAGTCAAATTGCCCCTGAGCCCACCGTAAACGTTGTCTGCAAGAAGCCATCATAGTTGTAACCTTTTCATCGTATACGATAGCATCATGCCCCCAACAAGTACGGATACCATGAGTTAATAGCTTCATGGAAAATTCCATATCTTCGGTTAAGCTATTGCAATCCCAACCGTATTCGCGAATAATAGATGTACGAATACACATGCCTGTACCACCTAAAGCCGTAGATAAACCAAGACGATATTTTGCTAAATGCCACATATGGTTAACCATCCAAAAGGCGATGGAGAACGTACCTGCAACCCAAGAGTCAGTTGGATTTTTAGAGTTCAAGTAACCTTGAATTACAGACTCACCTTTTTCAAGATGATCATTCATTTCTAACATAAATTGAGGGTGTACTAAATTATCGGCATCAAAAATTAGGAATGCATCATATTTCCGATCCATTTGTTCTACCCGATCAAACATCCACCCCATGGCATAACCTTTACCTATTTCTTGTTTATTTTCACGTACATGTACATTAGCGCCAGCAGCACTTGCTACTTCCGCAGTCTTATCTGTACAGTTATCGGCAACTACAAAAATATCATATAGATCATCTGGATAGTCTAGGCCACGTAAGTTTTTAACTAACTCACCAACAACGGCTTCCTCATTGTGAGCACATACAACGATGGCAAAGGAATTTTTAGGGGTATAGTTTTTATGTACTCGCGACCGCCACATACCAACAACGGCGAGTATAAAATAATAAACCGTATATATAACGATTATTACCTGCATAGGGATCAGTAATAGATCCAGTAGGTAATTCATACTATTCTCCTCCACACATCTATTTACGTACTATATTTAAAGCTCCATTAATGAGCCCAAACATCACATAGCCTGCAAAAATCATAACAGCCCAGGTATGCCAATCATACACGACACAAGCTATAACAAAGATGGCTGTAAGTACAATAGAAAGTTTATTGATATAAATCGCACTTTTACCTTTAAAGTCAGGATATTTAATTTCACTAACCATTAGGAAACCTACACCAATCATGCAAAATACCAATACGAATTGAGGTACTGATACTCCACACAATACATAAGTCGCTGCTAAGCAACCTGCAGCTGGAATTGGTAAACCTTCAAAATAGCCATGAACTTCGTCAGTTTTAATATTAAAACGCGCTAAACGAAATGCACCAAGTACTGCAAATGCTAGTAATGGCACATATGCAACCCAACCTAAACCGTACAATTCTTTCATATAGAGCATGTAAGCAGGTGCTACACCGAATCCCACTACATCAGACAAAGAATCTAATTCACGGCCCATTGGACCGGCAACGTCTAAGGCTCTTGCTACGCGACCATCTAAGCCATCTGCTACTAGGGATAACAATATACATATAGCAGCACAGAAAGTATTACCCGTAGCAGATAAGGTGATACCAAGAACACCAAAGGCTAAATTTGCACTTGTAAATAAATTTGGGATAATAGATTTATTCATGTCGTAACCTCCCGATAATAGTGTCACCGCCTGTAATATGTTGACCTTTTTTCACGAACAGCTCTACATCCTTATCCATATAGAGCTCAGTACAGGAACCGAATTTAATCATCCCGTACAACTGACCGCGTTCAAGTACACTATCTAGGTCAGTCCAAGATACGATACGTCTTGCTAAAAGACCCGCAATTTGCGTTACTAATACGGAAGTACGATCATTTTCAATACAAATAGTATGACGTTCATTTTCAAAACCTACATCATCTTTGAAAGCGGGTAGGAAACTACCCATCGTATAGTGACGATATGTAATTCTACCATCAATAGGCGCACGATTAGCATGCACATCAAAAACAGATAAGAAAATAGTTACTTTTTTACATTCTTTGTGTAAGTAAATATCTTCGTATACATCAGAAATATCCATGATTTTACCGTCCGCTGGGGATAAAATCAAATCTGGATCTTGAGGGATTACACGTTTAGGATTTCTAAAGAAATTGACGAAAAATAATGCCAAAATAAATGAAATAATCGCAATTACATAATGTCCTAAATATCCTAA
The DNA here is from genome assembly GCF_963551295.1 of uncultured Veillonella sp. NCBI lineage: Bacteria > Bacillati > Bacillota > Negativicutes > Veillonellales > Veillonellaceae > Veillonella > uncultured Veillonella sp. The sequence goes on along the minus strand of NZ_CAUVFT010000032.1, from coordinate 5,067 downwards.
CACCACAGTGATAATGAGCATAGCTCCTATCAGAGGAAACCCTTCCTTAATTATTGGTCCTGTAGGCACGATTCAACACTCCTCTATTTATTTCTAATAACGGTCCACATAAACTTTGGAATAGCCAACATGCGGCCAATCCGTTGAGGTTCTAAATATAATCGATACAACCATTCAAGTCGATTTTGTTGCATCCATTCTGGGGCCCGAGGAATATTACCTGCCAAGACATCAAAGGAACCACCAATTCCGATGGCAACTACGCCATCGAGGTGACTCAACTTTTCTGCAATCCATTGTTCTTGCTTTGGCACACCTAAGGCAACAAATACCAATTTTGCCTTAGAATCAGCTATAGATTTAATGATTTCTTGTTCCTCTGCACTATCAAAGAATCCGTCATGAATTCCTGCTATATTTAATACACCTACCTGAGCAGATACATTATCAATCGCTCGTTGAGCAACACCTGGTGCCGCCCCCAAGCAGTATACAGGAATTTGATGAGTCGCCGCAACTTTAAACAATTCCTTAGTTACGTCTACGCCTGTTACACGTTCAGGCACATGTTCTCCTTGACGCTCTGCAGCCCACAAAATGCCAGCCCCATCGGGAACGACGAGACTAGCATTATTCAATATGGAGTGCAATGTAGGATTTTCATTAGCCAACATAACCATTTCTGCATTAGCCGTTGCTACTAAATGTAGCCCCGGCTGTTCAGTTAATTGTAAAATACGTTGGACTGCCTCATCCATTGTGACACAATCAATAGGCACAGATAAAACAGAAATACGTTTATTCAATGTAATACTCCATTATCAACCACTATAATTTGGTGCTTCAACGGTAATGCTTACATCATGCGGATGACTTTCTTTCAAACCAGCAGCTGTAATTTGAATGAATTGAGTGTTTTCAATCATTTCTTGGATGTTATGACATCCGCAATACCCCATACTTGCACGCAAACCACCAACCATTTGGAAAATTGTATCGGCCAACATACCTTTATATGGTACTCGACCTTCTATACCTTCAGGAACTAATTTCTTAGCTTCTGTTTGGAAATATCGATCTTTACTACCAAGTTTCATAGCCCCTAAACTACCCATGCCACGGTATACTTTATAAGAACGGCCTTGATAGATTACTGTTTCTCCAGGGCTTTCATCAGTACCGGCTAAAATATTGCCCATCATAACTACATTAGCACCAGCCGCAATAGCTTTAGCAATATCACCAGAATATTTGATACCCCCATCAGCGATGATAGGAATTCCATAGCGACGACCTACTTGGGCAGACTCATAGACTGCCGTAATTTGAGGTACCCCAATACCAGCAATGACACGAGTTGTACAAATAGAACCAGGTCCAATACCAACCTTAACCGCATCGGCACCAGCTTCGATAAGAGCCTCAGTGCCTGCTGCAGTTGCCACATTACCTGCAATTACAGGAATGTGAGGATACGCATGTTTAATATCCTTCAACGTACGAAGAACACCTGCAGAATGCCCATGGGCAGTATCAACAATAATTACGTCAGCTTTAGCAGATATAAGAGCATCAAGTCTATCATATAAATCTTGAGAAACACCTACTGCGGCACCAACTAATAATCGGCCACTACCATCCTTTGCTGCATTTGGATATTTGGTCGCTTTTTCAATATCTTTAATCGTAATTAAGCCTTTTAAGTTACCATCGCCATCTACAAGAGGTAATTTTTCAATACGATGTTCACTTAAGATAGCTTTAGCCGCATCAAGAGATGTACCTTCCGGTGCAGTAACAAGGGAATCTTTTGTCATGCACTCCCCGATTTGTCGGCTTAAATCAGTTTCAAAACGCATATCGCGATTTGTAATGATCCCTACTAGTTTACCATGTTCTGTGATAGGTACACCAGAAATTTTATATTTTTCCATAATTTCTGCTGCATCAGATAGTAAATTTTGAGGACTTAAGAAAATAGGATCAACGATAACACCATGTTCAGAGCGTTTTACCTTGTCAACTTCATGAGCTTGCTCTTCAATAGACATATTTTTGTGGATAACGCCAAGACCTCCTTCACGAGCCATAGCAATCGCCATCCGTGATTCGGTAACCGTATCCATCCCAGAACTAATCATAGGAATATTTAATGTAATGTCACGAGTTAATTGAGTTTTTAACTCTACTTGATTAGGCAGTATATCAGAAGCTGCTGGTATTAATAATACATCATCAAAAGTTAGTCCACGCATACCGAATTTATCGTCTCTCATATTTCTTTCCTTTCCGTATAATAAAACAAAACTACGACCCGCCTAGTCCCTATGGACTAGGCGGTCAGTCGTAGCCTTAGCGTTCAGACCGCAAAATGCCGCCTTCCATATAATCATCTTTTTTCATATCTACGAAGATAACTTTTACTGCATCAGCAGGAACATTTACGATATCAACCGCAGCTTTTGTGATTGCTTCACCTAATTGTTTCTTTTGTTCTTTTGTGCGCCCTTCTACAAGCTCTACATGAATAATTGGCATATTAACCTCCATAGATGAAAAAATGAAATAAATTGTTTGTTCTATTATACGGTATGAGGAACATATAGACAAGGGAAAAAGCCAGATAAAATCTAATATTATCTATACTTATGTACTTATTATTCCTACCTCTTAATTATACAATATTCTTAGGAATTTTTCACCAAATCTTTTTTCTAATTCTTCTTTCATGACAGATTCTAATTTTTCTATTCCAAATTGATTTGCAAAATCTAGTACATCCTTACGAGCCTGTACTAAAATTTCAATATCTTTAATGATATTTGCAACGCGTAAATCTGGCAGCCCCGATTGAGCTAAACCAAATAATTGACCAGCTCCGCGAAGCAATAAATCTTGCTCTGCAAGTTCAAATCCATCTTGAATCTGTTCCATAAGTTTTAAACGTTCTTGGCTTACATCATTTTTAGAATCACTAACAAGAATACAGTAGGATTGATGAGTGCCACGTCCTACACGGCCTCTCAGCTGATGTAATTGAGAGAGCCCAAATCGCTCTGCCCCTTCAATGCACATAATAGTCGCATTTGGAACATTAACACCAACTTCGATAACTGTAGTAGAAACAAGTAATGAAATTTTACCCTTATGAAAGGCATTCATCACTTCATCTTTTTCACTCGGCTTCATACGACCGTGAATGAGACCCACTTCATAGGCCTTATAAAAATACTCTTTTAATTCTAGATACAATTCCTCGGCGGCTTGTAAGTCTAATTTTTCGGATTCTTCTACAAGAGGGCACACCACGTAAATCTGACGCCCCTCTGCCATTTCCTTGCCGAAGAAAGTACGTAATCTATCTTTATAAGAACTATCTACAACATATGTTTTAACAGGTTTGCGACCTGGTGGCATTTCTTTAATTAAGGATACTGCCAAATCACCATATACGGATAATGTCATGGTACGAGGGATTGGTGTAGCCGTCATAATAAGTACATGAGGATATGTTCCCTTCTGTTGCAATCTTGCCCGTTGGTCTACACCGAAGCGATGTTGCTCATCGATGATAACAAGTCCTAAGTTATGAAAATTAACACCTTCTTGAATAAGAGCATGCGTTCCAATGATCATATGGATACTGCCATCTGCTAAGCCCTCATAGATGCATTCTTTCTCTTTTTTCGTAGAGGAGCCTGTTAACAGTTCTATGGTAATACCTAAATTAGCACATACAGTTCGTATCCCTTCGTAATGTTGAGCCGCTAGAATCTCCGTAGGAGCCATCAATGCCCCCTGATACCCATTTTCAATGGCTTTTAATAAACTCAAGGTAGCAACAATAGTTTTACCAGAGCCTACATCACCTTGCAACAACCTTTGCATAGGTCGTTCGTCTTCCATATCAATACAAATATCCTCTAACGCTCGTTGTTGATCACCCGTTAAGGAAAACGGTAAATTCTCTATACACCGAGTCATTAGTTCCCCGTTTTGTCCCATTTTAGGACCTCTGTGGCATTGCTCTTTATTTCGCAATAAAGCTAAGCCAGCTTGCATGACGAACAACTCTTCATAGGCCAATTGATGGCGAGCCTCTTCGTAGCGCTCAGAAGAATCTGGGAAATGCATCATCTTAAAAGCATCATATCGACTCATATAATGATGGGCTTCACGAACCTCTTTAGGTAAAATCTCTGGTAATTCATGATTAGCTGCAAACCAATTGCGTACAGATGAACGCACCACAAATTGAGATACTCCATCAGCAAGTGCATAAATAGGTACGATACCTCGATCAGGTTCACCACCGTCTCCTAAATTTTCCATTTGAGGTGTATTCATTTGCATGGAACCATATTGAAACTCAGCTTTACCATACGCATATAGACGCTGCCCCTTTTTGTAAAAGTTCTTTCTATACCCTTGATTAAACAAAACAATCTTTAAAGGACCTGTGCCATCTGCAATAACGACCTCTAAAATAGACAATCGAGGACGAGGGCGTTTTTCTTGTACGGCAATAACAGTACCTACCACACCGCCTGTCATACCTGATTTTAAATCACCAATTCTATAAATCGTACGGCGGTCTTCATAGGTTCTAGGGAAGTAAGTCAATAAGGATGTAACATTGGTAATTCCCAACTTATGCAATTGTTTCTCCCGACCAGGACCAATTCCCTTTATAGTCGTCAATCGTTCATCCATAAAAACTCCTTTAAATATACGATAAACACATGAGATATATCCAATTTATGTATATCCTTGTGCAAAAGCCCTCTCATATCTTAGAATATGATATATAGTATACCTTATATTGTAGTATATTTCATAAAAAGAGCAATATGTACGACAAAAACACTTGCTTTAAGCTATTCTTTATGATAATATACTTTTGTTATGTTATAGATTAAGCTTGGAGGTGGAAACTATGGCAAACCTTTGCGAAGTATGTGGTAAATCCACATCTAGCGGTATGAACGTGAGTCATTCTCACATTCGCACAAGAAAAACTTGGAAACCGAACATTCAAAGAGTACGGGCGGTTGTAGACGGTGCTAC